>WQVI01000065.1 GCA_009781625.1 Defluviitaleaceae bacterium
CCACGCTCGCCGTTGAAGCCTTTTAGCAGGAATGCCGCCGTAAAGCAGCCTATGATGAAGGTTAGGGCCGCCGTCATTAGCTCCATATCCCCGAAAGAGGCTATTAGGGCCGCCGCGTCGGCTTCCATCCCCGGCGTTGCCTGCATCAGGGCCAGGCCCGCCATGCTAAACAGCGTAAGGCCAAGCATAAACACGCCCGCCACGATAGGCGGCACAATGCGCCTGGCATTTTCATTGGGGATGATGTGGTATAGCAGCACCACGATAGGGCCGATGATAAACCAGTCGAACATAAAGATGGCTGAGGCCACTATCAAGACCACAAATGCCAGCCAAAACAAGAAGCGTATCTTAATTTTGTCATACATCAGCAAGGCGAGAAGGCTTAGTGCTATGGTAAACAGAATATTTAGGCCAAAGCTGCCAAACACCAGAAAATGGAATGGGATAGATATCACGCCAAAGATAAGCAGCCGCAGTATGTACCGCCCAAGGTTTGAGGTGTGGCGATAGCCTTCCACCACAAAATAAGCCAAGATGGGAAATGTAAGCCCGCCCGGCGCATACAGCACAAACATAAGGGGCATGGGCAATATGGCCTGCCAGGCAAAAACCATGTGGTTTAATATCATGCCGATGATGGCAATCCATTTCAACTTATAAGCGTCCAATTGAAACATTGTAACACCCTTTCTATAATTTTTTTTAACCACGGAAATCACAGAATTACACGGAAAGTGCATATCGGGAAGGGGTTTTTCCGTGTCCTTCTGTGATTTCCGTGGTTAAAGGTTTTAAAGACCAAGCATTAAGTTTATGTCTATCAACCCTAATGCGAAAGCGATGGCCGCCAGCACTGCGAAATGCAGGGGGTAGATGGCGTAAAACAGCCATCTCATCTTCTTGCCGCGCTCTCCGTTGTAGTTCTTTAGGAAAAATGCCACGAGGAAGCAGCCCAACCCAAAAGGTATTAGCGCGTACATGAAGTATATGTTCATTAAGAAGCCGGAATTACGGAAAAGGCCTTCGGTGACGACTACTTCCGGCGAAGTCATTCCCATGGCGGTAAAGCTGACTATGGAAAGCGCGCCCAGCACAAGCCAGCAAACCCCCGCAAAAATTGGCGGCACGATGCGCCTTGCGGTTTCGTTGCGGATGATGTGATACATCAGCACCATGGTTATGCCGATGAAATACCATTCAAAGAACAAGGTGGACAATGGTATTATCAATATAGCATACAGCAGCCAAAAAAGCACGCGATATTTTATTTTATCGTATAGCATCAGCACAAGAAGGCCCAAAATTATGGCAAACATGATGTTTAGCCATGGCAGGCCGATAACCAGGATGTGAAAGGGCGTTGCTATCACGCCAAAGATAAACAGGCGGAAAATATATTTGCCCAGGTTTGAGGTGTGGCGATAGCCTTCGGCCACGAAAAAGGCCATGATGGGGAAGGTGAAGCCGCCAACAAAGCTGAGGGGATAAACAAGCCACATTGGCATAATATCCCACCAGGCGTATATCATATGGCTTAACACCATGCCGAAGATGGCTATCCATTTTAATTTATAAGCGTCTAATTTTAACATTTATAATTCCTCCGTGAATTGTGGTATAGCGTTATTATTAATATGTGGATCTTGAATTAGCATTGCTGGATTGCTTCGGACTTGGGCTGTATCATAATTCAATTGCCGTAGTCCTCGCAATGACGGTTGAACTGCCGCGGACATCCGGTAGCAATGCAACGTCCAACTGTCATTGCGAGGCCAATGGTGGTTGAAAAGCCAGTGTAGTACAGGGCCGAAGCAATCCAGCTTACGTCAACATCAAAATTTATACACATCGGCCAACTGGATTGCTTCGGACTTGGGCTACATCATAATTCAACTACCGTAGTCCTCGCAATGACGGTTGAACTGTCGTGGACATCCAAATAACAACACAACGTCCAACTGTCATTGCGAGGCCAATGGTGGTTAAAAAGCCAGTGCAGTACAGGGCCGAAGCAATCCAGCTTACGTCAACGTCAAAATTTATACACATCGGCCAACTGGATTGCTTCGGACTTGTGCTACGTCATAATTCAACTGCCGTAGTCCTCGCAATGACGGTTGAACTGTCGTGGACTTCCAAAACAACGTAACCGTTCAATTGTATTGACGATTGCGAGGCCAATGGCAAGTCAATTTGGCCTCGCAATGACGGTTGAACTGCCGTGGACTTCCGGTAACAATGTAGTGTCTAACAAGTGGTTCTTATATAATTCTGCGTTTGCCGCCGTAGAGCAAGAAGGCGGCTGTAAAGAGCAGCATGGCGGCTATGGGCAGCCAAAAGTCGCTTGATATTGCGCCTGTTTCCAGGACAGAATTAAGGCCTTGTATTCCCCAATACACCGGGAAGATGGCGCCTAGGTATTGCAGCACACCGGGAAAGAATTCTGTGGGGACAAACAGTCCGCCTAACACGGCCATAAAGGTTAGCAAAAACATAAAGCTGGAAGCCGATTGGTCCCCATCTTTAAAGAGGCAATGCCAGGCAAAGGCCATGGCCACAGAGGCCAGCATCAACACACTGTAGCACAAAAATATTGCAAGGGAGAGGGTTATGCTCCAGTCATACAGAAAATATCCCAGTGCTGAGATAATCAGCATTTGCGCCGTTAGCGGCACCATGCAGGCCAACAGATTTTGCATCAGATATTGACGCATTGTTACGGGGGCGGCCAATATGCGGTGTATTGCCCCTTCCGCCTTGTCTTTTAGTATGTTCAGGCTCATTAGGTATGCGCCGCTCATTGTTACGAAGGCCAGCAGGCCAAAGCCTATTGTGATGCCAAACACACCCTGGGTCCAAAAGGGACGTACGAAAATTAGTGCTATTGGGATGAAGCAGTTTACGACAAGGGAGAAGGTGTTGCGTATTGCGCCCCGCAAGAGGGCATAGTAAAAAATTGTCATGGGGTTTGCCTCCTCTTGGCCAAAATCGCAACTATAACAGCCAGCACCACCATAATACACGCAAGGATGCCCATATTTAACATGGCTTGGGGCATATCGTCCATCACATAGCCGCTGTTTATTATCGCCTGAAATCCAAGCCCGAGGGGCGTGCCATATTGCATAATAAATATCATGACATCATTTGTGCCTATGGGTATGGGCAGGCCGCCGCTTAGGCCCATCATTAAAAAGCACAGGCCGGCGTGTATGCCTTTAGCCACCCCGAATTTTGGCACGACCAGGGAAATAAGCGCGCCTATTAGCTGGCTGATAACTGAAATCATGAGAAGCACACCGATAAAAACCAGGGGATTGCCCCAATTTGCCCCAAATATCAGGGCAGGTATTGCAAATATCAGCGCGGCTTGGACGATATTGAAAACCCAGCTTGCCGCAGCAACGCCGCCGATGAAAGTGCGGACGGTTATGGGCGTCATAAAGAGCCTGTTGCTCATGGTGCCTCGCATGTCCTCGTAAATTCTGTAGAAAACCAGTTCGCCTGAGAAAAATTGGAAGGACACCATGAAAAGCGCGGCAAATATGGTGGAAGATACGCTGGCGGTTGCGCCGCCCATCTCTAGGTCGAACATATTTAGGTTAACGGCGGTATACACCATGGTAAGGCCCAGGGGCAGAAGCAGAAGCAGGGCGCAGTTTACGCGGTCGCTTAGGGCACGCAATAGGTAGTGTCGCGAAATTAATACGATATTATTCATGTTATGCCCCTTCCTGCTCGTCGCGTAGTTTTTTGCCCGTCAGCGTCAAGAACACATCCTCAAGATTTGGATTGTCTTCCGAAAAGGATGTGACACCGCCGTGTCGCCCGGTAATCTCCATAATGCGGTTAAGATTGCCGCTTCCTGCGCCGGAAATGATAAGGTAATGGTTGCCTTGCACCGTCACGCTTTTTACGCCGGAGATGGCGCGAAGCTCTTCTGTTAGGGCATCTGATGGGATGGCGGCGTTAAGGTTTATACGGTCCTCATGCTTTATGCGGCCCATAAGCTCATCCAAGGTGCCCTCGGCGATGACGCGCCCTGCATCCATAATGGAAATACGATCGCAAATGGCTTGCACCTCTTCCATATAATGGGACGTGTACAGCACCGTAGTGCCCTTGGCGGCAATTTTCTTCACAGATTCTAAGATATGGTTGCGCGATTGTGGGTCTATACCCACGGTGGGTTCGTCCATGATGACAAGCTTTGGCTTGTGAACAAGGGCGCAGGCGATGTTAAGCCTACGCTGCATACCGCCGGAGAAGGTGCCTGGACGCTTTTTGGCACGGTCTGTTAGGCCAACAAATTCCAGCATTTCGTTTACATTGGCTGCAAGCTCTGCACCGCGCAGGCCGTAAAGCCCGCCAAAATATCGCAGATTTTCAATTGCGGAGAGCTCGCTAAACACTGTAATCTCTTGCGTCACCAGCCCTATGTTGCGCCTGGTTTCCAGGTTGCGTATGTTTTGCTTTCGGCCAAAGGCTTCCACATCGCCGGCATCCGCGTCGATAAGGCCGCAAAGCACCTTGATTGCCGTCGTCTTGCCGGCGCCGTTAGGGCCAAGCAGCCCCAAAATCTCTCCCTGGGTCACATCCAAATTCAAATGGTCAAGTGCCGTTGTGTCCCCATAGCGCTTGATGACATTTTTCATGCTTGCTATCATATCGTACCCCCGTTAATTTTATTTTGTGACCTTAGTATAACCTATAGCGGCATGATGCAACAGTGACATTTGTCATGAATTTTTGAGGGCATAATTGTCATTGCGAGGCCAACGGCAGTTGAAAAGCCAGTACAGCACAGGGCCGAAGCAATCCAGACAGCAACAACATCAAAAATTTACACATCGGCTATCTGGATTGCTTCGGACTTGTGCTACATCATAATTCAACTGTCGTAGTCCTCGCAATGACATTTCAACTGTCGTGGACATCCCGTAGCAACGCAACGTCCAACCGTCATTGCGAGGCCAACGGTAGTTGGGGAGCCAGTGTAGCACAGGGCCGAAGCAATCCAGCTTACGTCTGCATCAAAATTTATACACATCGGCTAACTGGATTGCTTCGGACTTGGGCTGCGTCATAATTCAACTGTCGTAGTCCTCGCAATGACATTTCGACTGTCGCGGACTTCCGGTAACAACGCAACGTCCAACTGTCATTGCGAGGCCAACGATAGTTGAAAAGCCAGTGCAGCACGGGGCCGAAGCAATCCAGACAGCAACAACATCAAAAATTTACATATCGGCCAACTGGATTGCTTCGGACTTGGGCTGCGTCATAATTCAACTGTCGTAGTCCTCGCAATGACAGTTGAACTGACGCGGACATCCCGTAGCAACGCAACGTCCAACCGTCATTGCGAGGCCAACGGTGGTTGAAAAGCCAGTGCAGTGCAAGGCCGAAGCAATCCAGCTTACGGCAATATCAACATTTATACACATCGGCTAACTGGATTGCTTCGGACTTGTGCTGCGTCATAATTCAACTGCTGTAGTCCTCGCAATGACGGTTGAACTATTGCGGACTTCCAAAACAACGTAACCGTTCAATTGTATTGACGATTGCGAGGCCAACGATGATTGAATTATGACACAGTTTGAGGTCGAAGCAATCCAGCTAACCAATTCTTGGTTTATAGACTATGCCGCATATTGGCTAATGGTTGACAAATAAGGCCTAAGTGAGATATAATATTCTCCAGACCTGTTAAGTTATGAGGGTAGAGGCTGTCAAACACTTTACCCTGTTTATGCTATTTTGTAATATGACATATAGTTGTCAAATTAATTCTGTTATAAATATACCATCACAAATATATTGATGGAGGAAATAAAAATGATTATCTCTTTAAAGGGTCAACTGGCGGATTGGAAATATGCCCGTGGCAACACTGTTAGGTTTTTGGAGCAGCTTAGTGATGAAGATTTAAAAAGGCTGTTGCCGAGAAAAACTTTCGTAACGATATATGATCAAATTGTAGAAATGGCATGGGTGCAGAGATGTTTTCTTAAAGCCATTGAAACAAAGACGCTAAACGATATGGATTGGGCTGCGCCCGATATCGCTACAAAAGCTGAACTGCTTAAACAAATGGCACAGTTTGATGAACAAATGGAGCAAGCTTTAGAAAAATGTGATGGCACAGAAGAAATTTATTGGTTTGACCATAACAAAAACATTAACGAACATGTTTCATGTATGCAAAGCCATGAAATGATGCATCTTGGCCAAATCATTGCATTTTGTCACGGGCTGGGCATTAATATTCCGGAAGATGTGAGAAAATCAATGCATTTGACAGGATGACAATTTTTACAAGTTTACACGAGGAGAGCGTATAATCATGCAGGTAACAATTAATGGAAGTGTGTACGATTTTGTTAAAAGTCCTATCAGGGATAATTTGTATAGGGAAGGTTATTTTAATCTAATTGAAAAAGTGTTTGGCCTCAGCTTTGTGCCGTGGTATGAATCTGGATTTTGCGGGGACAGCTTTATTCCTTATACATTGTTTTCCGATGGGGCTGCTGTTGCAAGCGTAGGGGTTGTGATAAACAATTTCAATTTTAATGGCGCGCCAAAGAGATATATTCAAATAAGTACTGTAGCGACCGACAATGAATATCGTAAGCAAGGATTGAGCAGATGGCTGGCAGAAACTGTTTTGAAAGAATGGAAGGATAGCTGCGACTGTATCTATCTTTATGCAAACGATTCTGTTGCTAAATTTTATCCTAAGTTTGGATTTATCCCCATGGACGAGCACAGATATCATATGCCTATATCAAGAAAAGATGGGTTGTATAGAAAGCTTGATATATCAAACAAAAGGGATGTCAAGCTGCTTGTGGAGATGCACACAAAATCCAATCCCTTCTCGCTTTTGGCCATAGACAGAGGTGTCGAGCTTATGATGTTTCACTGTATAACATTTTTGTATGACAATATTTACTATTTAGAAGAGCATGACGCCATTGTAATTGCAGACCACGAAAACAACGATATGTTTTGTTATGACATCTATGGGAAAGGCCATTGCAATATAAACGATTTGCTTGGAATTGTCGCAAAAGATAGCACCACCGATGTAACATTGGGTTTTACGCCTAAAGACGCAAGGGGCTATACCATCGAAAAGGCCAACGAAGAGGATACGACGGTTTTTGTGTTGGGTGGAAAAGAAGCTCTTTTAGCGGACAAAAAAATAACGCTGCCGTTTTTATCACGTGCATAATAACAGGCCTAATTTAAAAGGAGAATGAAAATGAATCAGGATATTATCAAAAGAGCAAACGAGCTTATCAATTCTATGGCAGAATACAAATTGGGCGGCATGGAAGGTTATGCCGCGCTTTCCCTTATTGATGACGATGGCTACCCTTCCGCCACTACATTTTGCATCACAAAAGCTGACGGCATAAATTGGTTGACATTTAACACCGCCACCGACAGGCCGTATGCAAAGCGAATAAGCAAAAACAATAAGGCTTGTGTGTGCATCAATTCCAGCGGATACACAATAAATCTTGTTGGAACAGCGGCCGCATTAACTGACATGGAGACCAAAAAAGAAAATTGGCTTCCGATGTTTGACGATGGAGTGCATTGGAGCGGTGTGGACGACCCGACATTACTAATTTTGCGCTTTACAACAGAGCGCTACACCATAACTTTTGCAGATGATGGCAGCTATGCGGCAGGCAACTTATAGTCGGCTATACAACAAAAGCCCTTGAAACAGGGCTTTTGTTGTACTGTCCTATGGATTTTGAAAATTTTGTAGGTTTTGCAAATTTTGTAAATCTTCAAGGTGGTGCAAATGGCAGCAATGCCCATGGCTATGATTATGGGGAACCGCTGTTTCAAAAATAACCATCAGCAAAATGCCTGCAAAGATACCAATTGTAGCGTAATAGGGATGCTTGTCCCTTATTTTTAATGCCTCTGGTATAAGTTCGTGGACAGCTACCCATATCATGGCACCTGCGCCAATAGCTAGGGCATATGGCATAATTTGGTCTACATTTAAAACCAATATAAAGCCGGCCGCAGCCGCTAACACCTGCACAAGCCCCGCAAGTTGCCCCATAAAGAAGCTTTTTGGCTTGGAAAGCCCCTCTTTCATAAATGAAACGGACACTATCGTGCCTTCGGGCAAATTATGCAAGCCTATGGCGACGATGACGGGTATAAGGGCAAGGGCTTGCTCTGTTTGAAAGTGCTGCCCAAGGGCACCTACCAAAATGCCTACAGCAAGGCCTTCGGGCAGCTTGTGTACAGAAATAACGCCCATCATCATAAAGCTTTGCTTGTATTTTGGAATTGATTCTGTTTGTGTGCTCGACCTTCTCTTGACACGAGCAATTAGCCTATCCAAAAGTATTATAGCGAGACACCCTGCTAAAAATCCGCCTACAACGGGTATCATAGCGGGAAGGTTTGAATGGATTTCTGCCGAACCAACGGCAGGCAGCAGCAAATGCAGGAAAGCAACCACAATCATCACGCCTGCGGCAAAGCCAATTGTTGCATATTGAAGGCGGAAATTTTCCTTCTTAAAGAAAACTACAAGGGCAGAGCCAACTGCGGCAAAAGCCCATAAAATAAGAGCATATATCACAAAAACGATTACAATATTATTCATATGTCACCTTCTTCGGTGTGGAAAAATTATTTATGATAAGGTTCGTTGTTAATAATTTTAAACGACCTATAAATTTGCTCCAGCAAAAAGACGCGTGCCATCTGGTGCGTCATTGTCATGGCTGAAAGGGATAGCTTTGCGCGGCAAAGGCCCAAGATACGGTGTGACAAGCCTTCGGCGCCGCCTATGATGAAGGCGATATGGGATATGCCGTCAATGCCCATGTTTTCAAGCTTTTGCGCAAGGCCCTCTGACGTTAGGGCCTTGCCATCAATTGCAAGCGCAATGGCATGAGCACCGCTTGCCATGGCCTTTTCCATGGCCTTTTCCTCCGCCACCTCTATCACGGACAGCCGCGCATAAGGCCCCAGCCGCTTTAAATATTCGGTTTGGGCGGCGCGCAAATAGTCCTCTTTCAGTTTGCCGATGCAAATTATTTCAATTCTCATTGTTCATATCCGTCGTCATCTAAATAATTCTCACCGTTGGCCGCGCCCTCGATGGCCGCCCTGGCCATTGTATCACATCGCTCATTCTCAATATTTTGGGCATGTCCGCGCACCCAGATAAAACGCACCTCATGCTTCTCAAGCAATAGGAGCAACCTCCGCCACAAATCCGCATTTAGTGCCGCCTCCTTCCTGTTGCG
>WQVI01000066.1 GCA_009781625.1 Defluviitaleaceae bacterium
TGCGGGCGGCTACAAGCCGCCCCTACGACATATGTACTACACGGCGCACTGTAAAGCAAAACCTCAATACTAATGTAGGGGCGGCTTACAGCCGCCCGCTTATGAAGCGACATCTATACGTTACGACATTCACGGCATTTCATTAACGGGCGGCTACAAGCCGCCCCTACGGATGGCATATAGGCAGTTTCGTCACAGGTCTATTGCGAGGACAGCGGTAGTCAAAAGCCAGTACAGCCCAAGGCCGAAGCAATCCAGCAATATCAATATCAAGGTTCACGTTATTATTTTCACTACAAAATTAATGACATCACGCGGCTCACGAAAAAATCAGGTCAATAAGCTCATTCACATTGCCTGCGCCATAAACTTTCACCCCTTCAGGCCGCTTTAATCCCTTTAAATTAGCCTGAGGCACCACAGCCGCCGTAAAGCCCAGCTTCGCCCCCTCATCAATGCGCCGCTGGACATTGTTTACGGCTCGCACTTCGCCAGCCAGTCCCGCCTCGCCAAAAATGAGGGTTTGTGCATCAACGGCCTGGTTTTTGCAGCTTGCGGCAATGGCGGCAATGGCGGCCAAATCGCAGGCGGGCTCTGTCAGCTTCATGCCCCCCGCCACATTGATATACGCATCCGCCTCGGACAGGTTAAGATGCGCCCGCTTCTCCAGCACCGCCAAAAGCATGTTAACGCGGTTATAATCCATCCCCGACACCACCCGCCTGGGATTATGGGCGCGGGTTGCCGCCACAAGAGCTTGTACCTCAGCCAAAATAGGGCGGCTGCCTTCCATAGAACATGTGATAACAGACCCAGGGGCGTTTATAGGCCTGCCCGACAGCATGTATTCCGATGGATTTGCAATAGCCGCAAGGCCCTGGGCCGCCATCTCAAAAATACCCACCTCGCCCGTGGCCCCAAAGCGGTTTTTCACCGCCCGGATGATGCGAAAACCGCCGCTGCGCTCCCCTTCAAAATACAGCACACAGTCCACCATATGCTCCAAAATACGCGGTCCCGCGATGTTGCCATCTTTCGTCACATGCCCCACAATAATGGTTGCCATGGCCCTTTCCTTCGCCAGCCGCATAAAAAAAGCCGCCGTCTCGCGTACTTGCGTGACAGAGCCCGGGGCGGATGTAAGATCCGGATGGGACATGGTTTGTATAGAATCTATCACAAGCAAAGCGGGTGCTATGCTTTCAATTTCAGCCTCAATGGCTGCAATATCCGTTTGCGCCAGCAGATGCAAATTGTCGCCAAATTGGCCCAGCCGCTGGGCGCGCAAGGCTATCTGCCCGGGAGATTCCTCTCCTGACACATACAAAATCGGAAAATCCTGATTTTTGCAAATTTGCAAAAGGATGGTGGATTTGCCAATGCCGGGCTCGCCACCCAGCAATATCAAAGACCCTGGCACAATGCCACCGGTAAGCACCCTATCCAGCTCTGAAATATGCGTTGGAAATTTGTCTTCTTCAAGGGACGAGGTTTGGTTTATCAGCTTGGCGCGACCAATAGAAACGGGCGACCGCAGGTCGCCCCTACGATCGGCTGGCTTTTTTTCAACCACACTTTCCTCAAAGCTGTTATATAGCCCGCAAGAAGGGCATCGCCCCAGCCACCGCCCCGTCTCATGTCCGCAAGCCGTGCAAGTAAAAATTGTACGTTTTTTTGCCATATCTACCTCGCTTGAAGCTTATCATGCAAATGCTTGTTCATCATCTTTTTCCACCCACCGGCCAGCATCATCTTCGTAAGCCATTGTGACCCCATAAAGCCGCTATGCTCCAATATTAATTTGGTCTCGCCGCCCTCTTCTGCCAACATCCACTTCACAACCGTCGTAAGCTTGGGCTTCGCCGCCGCACATTCATACGACAAAAATTCACCCTCGTTAAAATCCAGTATCTTATTGTAAAATATGCCACCAAAAAACACCGAGGGCGCAATTTCAAAAACAAATTCCTGTCCCTTCTTCAAGGCAAAGCCCTTGCAGGGCATACACCACTCACTCATCAGCTCGTCATTTATCAAATGCGCCCAAACGACTCCCTTTGACACAGGATAGCTTTTTCCAGCCTTATCGTTGACATCTTCATTCCCTCCGTGGCTTCCTCTTCCCAAAAGACTGTACAGACCTCTCATATCCCAGCTTTTCATAAAACGGGACAGCTTCCGGCTGCGCACCAAAAAACAGGGATGTAGGCGAGCTCTCAAAGGCCAGTTCCATCAACTTCTTCCCAATCCCCTGCCGCTGATATTCGGGCAAAACAAGAATTTCAGACACCGTCCCGAAGAAATACCCATCTGTCAGCACCCTTACACATCCAACAAGCTTATCGCCATCCCAGGCCGTGGTGTTAATTGTCTTCCCAAGGGCATCCGCCGTATGGCTCACATTATAATCCCCAGACCAAACCTGATTTGCAAGGCATATAAACACATCAGCATCAAGCTTACCATCATTCGTCTTGTACTCAATTTCAAAAGGCATGTTACAGCTTCTCCAAAACCACTTTCTTTCCGCCGCCCACAAGCTCTACGCTAAAAGACAACTTGCCGCTACGGTTTGTCGCAATCTCTTCCGACACCTCTCCGCCCGCATCCGATATAACCCGCAGATGATATGCCGCTTCGGGTATCAAACTTAGCGTAACCTGCACATTTACGCTACTTTCAATTTCAAAATAGCAAGTTTTTTCATCCAGAGCAAAATTGCGCACGGCAGCACCCGGCACGGTTTCCATCAGCATCTCGCTGTTTTTCTCCAGGCGCGTCACAAGGTCGTGGCTGCGCAGGCTGTATATATTGCCCAAATATTCAAAATCATTTACCTTTACCTTCTCTTTCGCGGTATAATCCCCGAAAGATAGGCCGCCGTCAGCTTCCACAATGATGTCTTTTGGCAAATTTGACATAAAAATTTATCCCCCTAACTCTATTTTTTCAGCAAACTTCACCCGCAGGCTTTCTATGCGATTTTTCTCAACTTCTTCCACAACAAATGATATATTTTCATGGGATATTTCCTCGCCCTCTTTTGGTATGTAGCCAAAAAGCCCCATGGCATAGCCCGCCATGGTGTCATAGTCTTCCGAGACAAGCTCTGTTTCAAAAAATTCGTTAAATTCTTCAATGCGCACGCTGCCGATAAGGCGATATTCCTCGCCATCCGCTATGCATACAATATCTTCATCAATTTCGTCATGCTCGTCAAAAATATCCCCCATAATTCTCTCAACCAAATCTTCAATTGTCACAAGGCCGGCGCATCCGCCGTATTCATCCAGCACAACCGCCATGGCCGCCCCGCTTTCGCGCATACTGGCCAAAAGCTTTTGTGTGGACTGGGTTTCGTAGGTAAAAAAGGCCTCTCTCATATATTGCTCTACATCAAAATCTTCATCATCGGCAGCTTCCAAAATAAAGTCTTTAAAATTTACAACGCCAATGATATGGTCCATATCCTCTTTATATACAGGCAGGCGCGAAAACCTTTCTTCCGAAAACACTTCCAGCACCTCGCTATAGCTGGCCGTATGGGCTATGGCCTTAATATCCATCCTTGGCGTCATAATATCGCTGGCCTGGGCCTTGCGAAATTCAAACACCGCATCTATCATCTGGCTTTCCTCTTCGGGTATCACGCCTTCTTTGTAGCCCATATCAAGCATCGTCAGCACTTCTTGCTCTGTCAGGGTTTGCTCGTCACTGCCCGCGCCGCCAAACAGGCGCATAAGCTGCTTTATAAACATATCCAGCAACGCAACAACGGGCGTAAAAATAAACATTACAAAAGACACGGGCCGGGCCGAAAACAACGCAAGCTTTTGGGTAAATTTGCTGGCGAAAACTTTGGGAAGGATATCTCCCAAAACAACCACAACCACTGTTGTAACAATTGTGGCTATCGTCAGTGCCAACGCCTCATTTTCCTCGCTTGCTATGCTGCTTGCATATGCCGCCGCCATCACGGACACTATAATGGTTACTAAATTATTTCCGATAAGCACAGAGGAAATAAATCTTTCCTTCTTGTCAATTATCTTTTCAATAAGCTTTGCCCGCTTCATGCCATTTTCAGCCAAATGCCTTATGGTTAAGCGCGAAACGGACATGATGGCGGTTTCGCTCATGGAAAAAAATGCCCCCGCCGCAACAAGCGCAACAGCAATAAAAAGCGGCGCCATACTGCCAGCTTCCAAAATATCACTCCCCCTAAAATCTTTGTGCAATTATTATACCACATTTTAAGCAAAAGTCAAAAGGTGATAATCGGCATAGCTTCCAATAAAAATACTTTGTTTGCTTCGCTGCCATAACCATGCTATAATAATTATTGCAAAGGAGAAAGAATATGTATTGTTTAAACTTTATGGGTATAGGTAGACGTCGATAAAATTTCATCGCTTTAGCTTGCTTGCCTTTTAGGCTTTTTTATCGCACCCTTAAAATATCCATAAGGAGAAAACAATAATGAAAATAAATAATTTAATTTTGAAACATTACCTGAGAAACGTGATGTTTATAAATGGCACCGCTTACGCGGGAAAATCTACAATGGTGAAGATGCTTGCTGATAAATATGGGCTGATTCATTGCGGCGAAAATTATGATTGTGTGCCCAAAGGCATCACCACACCAAAAACCCACCCAAACCTATGCTATTTCCAAACAATGAAAAACTGGCAGGAATTTGTCAACAGAACGCCGCAGGAATACAGCAATTGGATAATCGGCGGCCAAAGAGAAATTGCCGAATTTGAAATAGCCTATTTAATCAGCGTGTCTCAGTCGCAAAAAACAATTGTTGATACCAATATCCCCATTGACATATTGCGCGAAATAGCAGATTACAACCAGGTTGCCATAATGCTTTCGCCGCAATCTATGTCTGTAGAGCATTTCATTAACCGCAACGATGCCGACAAAGCATTTCTTAAAGAACAGATAATGAAATCTGACAATCCAGAAAAAACCATGCAAAACTTTCTTGCTTGCATGGCCGAATGCAACAGCAAAGAGGTTTATGATAATTTTGCAAACAGCGGCTTCTTCACTTTGGTAAGAAAAGATGCCGCAACAGACACCAAGCAAGAGACAATGGACATCCTTGCAAGACATTTTGGCTTAGAAACAGCATCAAGCTCTATATAGCCCAAACGGCTTTCGTGATAACCTCTGCATCAATAACCTGCGCCATCTTATCAAAGTCGCTATAGAGCTCTCGGTCGTCTTCCAGCTTTGGCACAGCCCCGCGTATGATATCATAAGCAATTTGGCTGCCTACACCCAGCTTTTTGCCGCCATCCCCAAGGTCTATGGCCTGTGCCGCCGCCAAAAGCTCTATACCAATCACTCGCTTGGCGTTAAACAGTATTTCCGCAGCCTTCCTAGCCGCAATGGTGCCCATGGACACATGATCTTCCTGCCCCGCCGAAGACGGGATAGAATCCACACTGGCAGGATGCGCCAGCACCTTATTTTCGGACACCAGCGCCGCCGCCGCGTACTGCGCTATCATAAAGCCCGAATTTAAGCCGCCGTTTTCCGTCAAAAACGCAGGCAAGCCCGACAACATAGGGTTTACCAAACGCTCTATACGCCTTTCGGACACATTTGCAATCTCCGATATGGCAATGCCCAAAAAGTCAAAGGCTAAGGCCACAGGCTGTCCATGAAAATTGCCGCCGGATATGGCTGTATCCTCATCCATTAAAATTATCGGATTATCCGTCACAGAATTTATCTCAATAAGCAGCTTGTCTTCCACATAGGCCAGCGCATCCTTGCTGGCCCCATGTATTTGCGGCACGCAACGCAAGCTATAAGCATCTTGCACGCGCACTTCACCCTGCCGCGTTACCCTCTCGCTACCTTCCAAAATTTTTAGCACATCCGCCGCCGTATCCATCTGGCCCCGATGTGGTCGCAACCCGTGCAACGCGGGATTGTACGCGTCCGTTATACCATTTAACCCTTCCATGGACAATGCCGCCGAAATATCCGCCAGCTTCATCAAGTTTTTCGCATCATGCACAGCCAGCACCCCAACCGCACACATCACCTGCGTGCCATTTATCAGCGCAAGGCCCTCTTTGGCCTCAAGCTCCACAGGCTTTATGCCCGCTTTTGCCATAGCCTCGGCACCGGTCATCACCTCGCCGCCAAAGCGCGCCTCGCCTAAGCCAATAAGAGGCAAAGCCATATGCGCCAGCGGCGCTAAATCTCCCGATGCACCTAATGACCCCTTCTCAGGAATGGCAGGATGCACCCCGGCATTAAGCATATCCACCAATGTCTGCAAAACTATTGGCCGCACGCCCGAATACCCAGCCGCCAGCGCATTTACCCGCAAAAGCATAATGGCCCGCACAACCTCGTCCGAAAAAAGATGTCCAACACCGCAAGCATGGCTAACAATAAGGTTGCGTTGCAGCTCCTTCACCTGATGGGGCGGTATGGCCACCTTTGCAAATTCGCCAAAGCCTGTGGTAATGCCATAAACCTTGCGCCCCTCGCCCAGCAGCTGCTCTACATACACCCGCGATGCTGCCACGGACGCCAATGCATCACTCGCTAAAACAACCTTCACACCATGCCTGGCCACATTTACAACATCTTCCAGGCCAAGGCCCTTGCCATCAACTAAAATTTCGCTCATCATAAATCTCCTTTTAGCTTGCTATACATATTTTCTAAGGTTTTGTTGTTGTGGTTTCGGTGCCACGTATATGGTCAATTATCGTGGTCTTTAAATATACAGACTTTTGGCCTTCATCGGAAAACCATTCTTGTTCTTCTGTGAGGATGATGCCAAAACTTCCGTCGGCATATGCCAAAGTCCACCATACATGATGGCTTGGCCCAAGACGATGAAGAGCGCGAAGGGTGCCGTCATCTTCTATTGATAGCGTACCAATTGTGCTAAGGTCTGTCAAATCGTCATTTAAAGCAAATTGCTGTGTTTGCACATCCCATAGCCAGTAAAAATGGGGGTTGTTGCGTATGGTGCCCCCAGACCAGCGTTGCAGGGCCATGTCCAGATAGCCATCTTGGTTATAGTCTGCAAAATGCAGGTTGAAGGGAATGCCGCTTGGTTGATGAGGTGGAAAATATACCTCTAGGTCATTTATCTGCTGCATCATCGTGCCCTCTATATCATCTTGCCTTATTGTAATGTTGATTTTATGTGTAACCTCAATAATATCCTCCACTTCCCAGATATCCATCTGCACAATTAGCGGTGTCATATCAGGGTTAACATCCACGCGCATCATGAAAATTTCCTCCGGCGGGTTTGTTGCGGAAATATTTTCGTCAAAGGGTTGAAGCTCTACTGTAATTTCGCCCGTCATATGGTCTGTGCGGGTAATTTCCCAATACCAAGCAAGGCCAACATGCTCTTCTTCTAAAATGTGGATAAACTCGCCCCGATGATATTCGTAAACATGCAGGATATGATGGCGAGAATGAACACGTCCCCACCTCTCTATTTGGCGGGTTTCGTGGTTTAGATCGACGATTTGCGTGGACACAATGTCCGTTAACTGCTGGTTTTCTACAAACTGGCCAAGCACCGCATCCCATAGCCAAAAATACTTGGTTACAAGCATCCCCACGCCAGAATCCGTAAAGCGCACCAGATGCATATCCAGATAGCCATCAAAATTATAGTCAGCAAGCGTTATATCGTACTGATGCCCACTTAAAATGCCCCTCAAGTTTTCTTGAACCAAGCCCCATATTTCTTGGATAACATTGTCGTTTTCATCCTCAATTACAATGCTTACTTCCCGTGCATAGGGCCATTTTGGGTCTATCGGCCCCCCAATGATACGACGAAAGATAAACAGAGGCATATCAGGATGTATTTGCCCCTGGGTCCGATATTCATCTCTTGCAACACGGACAAATTCACCGTCAAAATATTCAAAATGATATTTAAAAAAAGTACTGCCCATAACAAGGCCGCTCGCTTCTACCAGCCGGGTTTCTTGATTTGCATAAAGACCCGAAGCGTCTATTATTTGGGGCAGTTGCTTGTTTTCAACAAATTCACCCAATGTATCGTCCCATAACCAAAAATACCTTTCCACAGCGTGGGACGCCCCGCCATGGGTATAGCGCACCAGATGCATGTCCAAAAAGCCATCGAAGTTATAGTCTGCGAAGGATAGCTGATACCAATCGTTTTCTAGGCCGCCTTGGGTTAGGCCTGTTATTTCTTGGATGATGCTGCCGTTTTCATCTTCTATTATAATACTTACTTCCCTTGGATTTTGGCCAGGCCATTCAGAATCTACATAGCTACCAATTATGCGATGAAAGGTAAATTCTGGCATGTTGGGATGAATGCCCTTGGTTGTTGTAAAAATTAAGGACTCATTATCTAATACCTCAGTATCCAATGCCGCAACTGCGGTGCAGCCAGCTAGAAACAAAGGCATAAACAACATCATAACA
>WQVI01000067.1 GCA_009781625.1 Defluviitaleaceae bacterium
TCAAAAATGGGTGCATCTAACTCCTGCGCAATCCACTGTGCGTATCGCTTTGTTGTCCCGTATTTCGATTTATATATAACGACAATTTTGCTCACATTACACCACCTATCGCCCGTTATAGCTGCAAGCCCAGGCCTCAATTTCTATCTTTAGGGCAGGGCTGGCCAGTCCCGCCACAAAAATCACCGTGGTGCAGGGCAGATGCCCTTCCAGCCTATCTTTGATAAGGCTGCGCCTTTGCTCGATATCATGCTCGCCTACAAAATAAAAAACAAGCTTTACCAGGTTTTTGATGTCCATGTTTGCGGCCTTTAGATTGGCCATTATGTTGTCAAAGGCGATGTTGGTTTGGGCGAATACATCCTCGGGGATGTGGCCGTCCTTGTCCATGCCCACCTGGGCGGACATTACAAGCCATCTTGCGTCGCCGCCAACCTCTGCCTGATGGCTGTATGAAGCAAGGGGACTGTGGATATTATCGGGATTTCTAAATGTCATCATTTTCCTCTTTCTTTTCTTTCACATTGTATTTGTTCATTGCGAAGTTTGCGCCATGGCGCACAATGTCTTCCACAGCCGCCGCCGCGGCAATTATGCCGTTAACCATGGTGGCCTCTTCGTCTTTGTTTGGCTTGCCCAGCACATGGGCGGCCAGATTGCCGCCGCTGGGCTTGCCGCCTACGCCAACGCGTATGCGCAAAAAGTCTTCAACCTCAAGGTGATATAGGATGCTTTTCATGCCGTTGTGGCCGCCTGCGCTGCCGCGCTGCCGGATGCGTATTTTGCCTACGGGCAGGTCTATGTCGTCATAAATAACGATGAGGCGGCTGGCAAAGTTTTCCGGTGGCATTTTATACCAACGCACAAAATCCCTCACGGCTTCGCCGGAGAGGTTCATGTATGTAGTGGGCTTTATCAGCACAATTTTTTCGTTGCCGATGAAGCCCTCGCCGGCAAAGGCCGCGAATTTAGATTCTTTTATGCGTATCTCGTGGTTGCGGGCGATGAGGTCTATGGCTTCAAAGCCCATATTGTGGCGACTGTGGGCGTAACGGCGGCCAGGGTTGCCCAGGCCGAAAATTAGGTACATATAAGTACGCTCCTCATACGATTTATAATTTAAACCACGGAAAACACGGAAGTACACGGAAAAACCTTGCACTTATGCACTTTCCGTGTTCTTCCGTGCATTCCGTGGTTTAAGGTTTTAAAATCTTACGTCTTACCTCGGCGTGTAGCCCAGCCATCCTTATTCTCCTGCCTTGCGCGGGCGATGGCCAAATCCCATGGCGGCACATCGTGGGTGATGGTAGAGCCCGCGGCGGTGTAAGCCCCTTTGCCCACGGTGACAGGCGCGATAAGGTTTGTGCCGCTGCCGATAAAAGCGCCATCTTCCACCACGGTGCGGCTTTTATTTTTGCCGTCATAATTTACGGTGATGGTGCCGCAGCCGATGTTAACTTTTTCGCCGATGGTGGCATCGCCGATGTAGCTGAGGTGTGCAGCTTTGCTGCCATCCCCAAAGACGGCGTTTTTCACCTCTACAAAGTCTCCGATGCGACAGTTCTTGCCGATGATGGATTTTGGCCGCAGGTAGGCAAAAGGCCCAACGGTGGTACCATCGCCAATTTCGGCTTCCAGGCAGGTGCTGTTCCAAATTTCAACGCCATCGCCAATTTTTGTATCCACGATGCGGCAGTTTTGGCCGATGATGCAGCCTTCGCCGATGGTGGTGGCCCCCTCGATGATGGCGCCGGGGTGGATGATGGTGTCCATGCCTATTTTTACATCAGGGCCGATGAAGGTGCCCGCAGGACTTATAATGGCAACGCCATTTTCCATATGATTGTGATTAATGCTTGCCATAATTTCCCGCGCAACCTCGGCAAAGGTTTGTCTATCAACAATTGCGGGATAGGGCGCAATTTCTGCCCCTTCGATGACCATAAATTCGGCACCATTGTGTTTTTTCATGATATCCTGTGCAGATGCGCCAACCAGGCAATTTGCCTTTACGGTGGCAGCTTCCACATATTGGCGGTGCTCTTCTTTTTCAAGCAGCACAAAAATCTCTTTAGCATTTAGTCCTGCCAAATTTATCAGCATATAGTCTATCACCCTGCGGCCCAAAATTTTATGAAAGGCGGCAGGCAGGCGCGATTTCATGGCCTCTTCGTGTTTGATTGCTATAATTGCGTAAAAGTCCATTTACATGCCTCCTTATATGTGGCGGTAACAGAAAACCCATAACAAAACAAGAGCACAAACGCCCTCACAGCAAACATCGCAACAACTACCGTAGGGCGGGGGCTTGCCCCCGCCGAAACAACTTATCAAAAAGCACACCATAACACTTATAAAATATCCATGCAGCCATCGTCATTAGACCGGTAACGAAACAACTAACACAAACCTCGATATGTTATCGCTGCTGGATTGCTTCGGCCTTGTACTGCATCATAATTCAACTATCATTGGCCTCGCAATGACAATTGAACTGTCACGGACTTCCAATTAGCAGCACAACGTCCAACTGTCATTGCGAGGCCAACGGCAGCTTAAAAGCCAATGTAGCTTAAGGCCGAAGCAATCCAGTAATGCCAACTTCAAAACTTATGCGCTTGTTTCGTTACAATTCTATTGCGATGATGCGGCGGGGGCAAGCCCCCGCCCTACTAAAGTTTCGGTGAAAAACCATGCCGAAACTAAGGCCCGATTTTAGTCGGAATCTTTAGTCGAGTTTAGTCGACACCACTTCCCAAACATTAAAAGGGGAATGTCGCCATTCCCCCGAAATTTACTCTTCTGTGTTTTCTTGCGTAGCCTCTTCGGCCACTTCCTCAGCTACCTCTCCCACAACCTCTTCTTCCGCTACTTCATCGTCATAGTCATCATCATAGTCATCGTCGTCATAATCGTCATCATAGTCATCATCGTAATCATCATCGTAGCCGTCATCATATTCTGCTTCCAAGGTTTCTTTGATGGAAAGGCTTATCTTCTTGTTTTCGACGCTCATTTCTGTAACCTTCACCTGCACGGCTTCGCCAATGGAAAGCACATCTTCCGGCTTGGCCACATGCTTGTGAGAAATTTGCGAGATATGCACAAGGCCATCCACGCCTTCTTCAAGCTCTACAAACACGCCAAAGTTTACCATGCGGACGATCTTGCCATCCACGATGCTGCCGATGGGGTATTTTTCTTCGATGAGGTTCCAAGGGTCGTTGGAAACATCTTTAAGGGACAGGGAAACTTTACCTTTCTCTTTATCCAGTTTAATGACATAGGCCTCTACTTCGTCGCCTTCTTTGAGGACGTCGGAAACCTTTTTCACCCTACCCCAGGACAGTTCGGACACATGGATAAGGCCGTCGATGCCGTCCAAATCCACAAATGCGCCAAAACCTGCCACGCTGGACACTTTGCCCTTAACCTTTATGCCCTCTTCAAGCTTTGCAAGGGCAGATTCTCTTTTCTCTTGGGCCTCTTTGGCGGCCAAAGCCCTGCGGCCGGCGATGATGCGCCATGGGCGCTTGGTTTTATCAAGCTCTAGTATATTGAAGTTAAACTCTTGGTTTAGCACAACGCTAAGGTCTCTGGAGAAACGCTCTGTAACTTGGGATGCGGGCACAAAGGTGCGCACGCCTGCGATGATAGCGATGGCACCGCCTTTAACGATGTCCACAATTTTGCCTGGCAGCGGCGTTTCGGCCTCATGGGCTGCCTCAATTTCTTTATAGCCTTTTTGAGAGTCGATGCGCTTTTTGGACAGCAGCACATTGCCGTCGCCATCGTTAACCCTAAGGACAAAAACCTCAATTTCATCGCCTGGTTTTACAACCTCGGCGGGGTCTATATCAGGGTTATCGGAAAACTGGTTTCTTTGGATGATGCCATCGGACTTATATTGCAAATCCACCATTACTTCACCATTTACGACGCTGATAACTTTGCCATTGACAATTTGCCCCGTATGTAAAGATTTGATAGATTCTTCAAGCATATCCTCGAAATTTTCGCCTTTTGGCCCGGCGGGTGCGGCTTCTTCAGCCGGTGCTTCCGCCGCAGCTTCTTCTACGACAGGTGCCGCAGCTTCTTCTGCTGCTGCTTCTACGACAACCTCGGCAGGTGTTTCAACGCCTTCATTTTCGGCATTTTCTAAAGTTTTTTCTAATTCGCTCATGTGTTTGACAGCCTCCTCTATTGTTGCAGGAGGGGTAGATGCTCCTGCCGTTATGCCAATTCTATCATAAATTGAAAAATTTTTCAACTGTAAATCGTCAATACTTTCAATAAAATATGTATTTTTTTGAATTTCCTTGCTGATGTCATATAATTTGCGGCTGTTAGAGCTTCCCGCATCCCCTATAACAATCATTTTATCTACCTGCTGGGCCAGCTTTTTGGCGGCCCCTTGCATCTTTTGCGTATCCTTGCAAATTGTGTTAGAAATTTCCAAATTTTTTACGGGCTTTTCCAAGGCGATGGAAATTTCCATAAAGCTGTGCATGGAAAATGTTGTTTGGGACATAAGGAAATATTGCTTGTCATCGTCAAAGGTGATATTGGCAACTTCTGATGCATCGCTAACTACTATAGCATTATCATCTATCCATCCGTTTATACCAATAATTTCTGGATGGGCGGCATCGCCTGCTATGATGATGGTTTTGCCGTCGTCGCGCTTGCTTTGGGCCAGCTTTTGGTTGGCCTTAACGCAGGGGCATGTCATGTCCATATAGTCCAGATTTTTATCCCATAGGGCTTGGTATGTCTTAGGTGGCTCGCCATGGGCCCTTATTATCACAATGTCCACGGCATCGCCGTCAATTTCTTCCACGTCACGGGCAATGCGCACGCCTTTGGCTTCCATATCCTTAGCAACAACCTTGTTGTGGGTGACAGGCCCTAAAGTGACAACGCGCTTGCCTTCTGCCACCGCCTTATACACCACATCCACGGCCCTTCTAACGCCAAAACAGTATCCGTAAACATCGGCGAGAATAATCTCCATAACAACCACCACCCTTCGTTAAAACCTTTAACCACGGAATGCACAGAATTACACGGAAAGTGCATAAGGGCAAGGTCTTTTCCGTGTCCTTCTGTGCATTCCGTGGTTTAAAAAAATATAGTGCATTATGTTGCACGGATTGTCATCCGTCACTACGGTGTTCTGGGCTCTAAAGCCACTATCGCATCCATAACCTGCACCGCGATTTCATTAAGCTCTGCTGCTCGCACCTTTTGGCCCCAATATTCCTCAAAAGATATGGGTGCGCCAATATTTACATGGATTTTTGAGAAAAGCCTAAATTTGGAAGTGATGTTGACGGGCACTATGGGTACCTTGCCCTTTATGGCAAACAAGGCCACGCCTGCCTTGGCGTCGTCGTGGTCAAAATCCTTTCTGCGGCCCCCTTGCAGGAAAATGGCCAGGGCACCGCCCTCTTTTAAGACGGCAACGGTTTGCTTCAAGGTTTCAATGCTGGGTTTTTCGCGGTTTACGGGGATGCCGTCCAGCCTTGTAAGTAGCCAGCCGAAAAGTTTGGACCGCCAAAGCTCGTATTTCGCCATGAAGCGCAGATGCCGCGGCGAGGCAACGCCCAGCACCAAGGTGTCGTGAAGGCTTCTGTGGTTGGAACAAAGGATGACGCCGCCTGTGGCGGGGATGTTTTCCACACCTGTCACGCGAAAACGAAACAAAATTTTGTAAACGGGGGTTGCAACTACTTTGGCAAATTTATACATCTAGCACACCCTTCTCCTTGGCGATTTTTAATATTGCCGCCACAACTTCATCAATACCCATGTTGCTTGTATCTACAGTGACAGCATCCTCGGCGCGAAAAAGCACCTTGTTTTTAACGCTGTCATCAAAATCTCTTTTTTCAATTTGTGCCGCTATTTCGGCGGGGTTGTGGGCCAGGCCCATTGCTGAAAGCTCGTGACATCTGCGGGCCACGCGGGCTTCCAGGGACGCCGTGAGGAAAATTTTGATAGGGGCGTTGGATAGCACCACGGTGCCGATATCCCGCCCATCCATAACCACATTGCGGCTTTTTGCCAAGCCCCTTTGCAGAGATATCAGCTTCTTGCGTACGGCAAGATGCGGCGACACCTTTGATGCGCCAACACCCATTTCCGCTGTGCGCACGGCTTGTGTAACATCTTCGCCATTAAGAAATATGCGCTGGGTGCCGTTTTCGTAGGTTATATCTATGTCAATGCCGTCCAAAGCGGATGCAATGGCGGCTTCATCGTCCCAATTTATTTCGGCGCGATGGGTGCGCAGGGCCACCGCCCTATACATCGCCCCTGTGTCAATGTGTACAAAGCCCAGTCGCGCGGCTATTGCCTTTGCAATGGTGCTTTTGCCAGAGCCGCTGGGCCCGTCTATAGCAATACCAATCCCCATGTTGTCCTCATTCGCTAATTAAATCCGGCCGCAAGGCCCGTGCTTCTTTAAAATATATGTGCTTAGCCTCTTTTTGAGGGATGCCTGCTGTGACTGTGACCTGCACGCGTATGCATAGCGGCAAACTGCCTGTAACATCCATTTCTTGCGCGCACATTAGCGCGGCGTGTACCATGCCCATCTCACGTGCGGCCACGGCGGGATACGCCGCGTTTAAATCCTTGGTGCAGGTGAATAATATCGAAATAATTTGATTTATTTCAAAGTTATTGGACTTTATAATCTCTTCCAGCAGATGCCTTGTGTTGTTAATTATGTCTTCTTTTGTGTTTTCGGCTGTTGTTGCGCCTCGAATGGAAATAATCATTGGCTTCGTCACTTTCTAAGTGGTGCGGGGTAAACCCCGCTGAAGTAACGGTTACAAACCACTACCCTATGACTTGTAGTCATTACTTTTAGCGGGGTTTACCCCGCACTTTCTCCCCCTAAAGCCGCGCACGTCCCCGCCAGCCGCCCCATAGCAAAAGCGATGGCCAAATTATATCCGCCTGTTAAGGCATCCACATCCATCACTTCGCCTGCAAAATACAGGCCGGGCATCAGTTTGGATTGCATCGTGGAAGGGTCAATTTCATTGCAATTTACACCGCCGCAGGTAATGGCAGCGGCCCCAAAGCCCACAGAACCCGTCACCTCAAGCCGAAAGGCCTTGATATTACGGCATAGCGCTTTGCGCGCTTCCCTGGTGACATCCCGCGCCTTTTCATTCTCGCGGATATCAGAAGCTTCAAGCAGCAAGCCGACCAGTTTGCCGGGAAAAATCCCGTCCAGGCAGTTTTTTATATCCTTATTGGGATTTTGCCCAAAAATTGCTATAATATTGTCTTCCAAATCCTTTTCGGACTGGCTATGGGCAAAGTCCAGATAAAGGTCATGAGGAAGATGCATTTGCCTTGCCAAATATGCGCTGGCGCGTAGCACCACAGGGCCGGATAGGCCAAAATGCGTAAAGATAATATCGCCGGCGTCTTTGTAAACGGTTTTGCCATCTTGCTTTGCCGTAAGGCCCACGTCGGGCAGGCTTAAACCCATTGCATCCGCCAAGCTTGGCTTGCTTACAACAAGGGGCGCCAGCGATGGATGCAGCTTTGTAACGTCATGCCCAAAATTCTTTGCAAGGCGATACCCATCGCCTGTAGAGCCCGTATGCGGGGCCGCCAAGCCCCCTGTGGCTATTATCACACCATCCCCGCCAATTTCTCTGCCATCCCCAAGGGTGATTATAAAGCCATTTGTTCCACGTGGAACTATATTTGAGACGGTTGTATCAAGCATAATTTCAACGCCGCCTCGGCGCAAATAGCGCGTAAAGGCGACCAAAACATCATTTGCATCGTCAGACGCCGGAAAAACCCGCCCTGCTTCTTCCACTTTGGTGGCCAAGCCCAGGCTATGCAAAAAGTCCCGCAGGGCCGCATAATCAAAGCCATGCAACGCGCGGTACAAAAAATAGGGGTTGCGGGGCACCTTGTCCACAAAGTCCGCAACGTCGGCGGTGTTGGTGATATTGCAACGCCCGCCGCCCGTTAAAAGCAGCTTTTTGCCCAATGTGGCATTTTTTTCTATAAGGATGGCATTTGCGCCATATTCCGCGGCGGCACCGGCGGCCATCATGCCGGCGGCACCGCCGCCAACTACGATAATTGTTTTCATTTCAAATATTATAGCACAAAAGGAGACTGTGGGTCAAGCCTACAATAGACTTGTAACGAAACAAATGTATGAGTTTTAAAGTTGGCGTTGCTGGATTGCTTTGGCCTTGTATTATATCATGATTTTCTTCAAACTTCAACGTAAACAATCCCAGTATAATCAAGGCTTTCAAGGCTATTAACCCAGTAAAAATCAAGGAAAAACAGGTTCGCTAGATGCGTACTAGCAACAA
>WQVI01000068.1 GCA_009781625.1 Defluviitaleaceae bacterium
AATGCTGGGTGCGGTAGCGGCAGGTGCGCCACAAGCGGCAATTAATGCTGTCAAGCCAACCAAGAAAAGTATGTATAAAATACGCTGTCTCATTTAAACTCTCCTCCTTTAAAAAATTACCTGTATATCCAGATAAATATGCTATATCTGAGTTTTACATTATTTACGGAAAAATTCCGTTGTCACAACCACGGAAAAGGTATTCTTTATGAAATTTTTTAGTGGCAAAATGCAGTGCCAAGAGCTTAAAAGCCCTTGGCACTGCGAAAGAAACATAATTATAGCCGTTAACTTTAAAATCGCCTAAGTACTTGTTTGCCATCTAAACGACTATAACATCTCACTAGGCCTATAACAAAACCACCCACCCACCAGTAGGGGCGGCTTATAGCCGCCCGTTTATCCTACAGACGTACCACCTATTCAATGTATTATGTCACTGCATATGCGGGCGGCTACAAGCCGCCCCTACGACATATGTACTACACAGCGCACTGTAAAACAAAACCTCAATGCTAATGTAGGGGCGGCTTACAGCCGCCCGCATATGAAGCGACATCTATACGTTACGACATTCGCGGCATTTCATTAACGGGCGGCTACAAGCCGCCCCTACGAATGACATACAGGCAATTTTGCTACAGGCTATTGCGGATGAACTGTAACAGTTTTTTGTCATGTACATAGTATGGATTAAGGGTGTACAACTCTAATATTCAAAAAAAGGAGGAAGATTTATGGAATCTTGGGGAAGCTTTCTTCTCGAAAGCCTGTGCAACAACATAGGCAAAACCGTTACCATCTTTACCACATCGGGCGGCATATCCGGCTCTGGTTTTACGGGCGTTTTGCTGTCCGCTGACCGTGAAGTGGTACGTCTTTTGTGCGATGTGGGCGCTCCGCCGTGTTGTCCTTTAGGAAGCAGCTGCACAAACGATTTTGGGCCATGGGGTGCTGTTGGGAATGACTTTGGCGGCTTCTTAGGCAACCCGCTTGGGGCCGTTGCGGTTATCCCGCTTTGTGCAATCGCTTGCTTTACGCACAATGCAATCTAAAGATAATTTTGATTTGCTAATGATTAGCAAAACCGCCGCGAAGATGAAATCGCGGCGGTTTGTTTTTTTATGGTTTATTCATCATCGTCTTCAAGGGTGTTGTATTTTTCTAATATGGCTGCCTGTATACGCTCTCGTGCGGGCGTGGATACAGGATGGGCTATATCGCGAAATTCGCCGGTATTGGTTTTTCTGCTGGGCATTGCGATAAAGAGACCATGCTCGCCTTCGACAATTTTTATGTCGTGTACAACAAATTCATCATCGAAGACAATGGAAGCGACAGCCTTCAGCTTGCCATCTCTATTAACTTTTCTTATCCTTACGTCAGTAATCTGCATAATACCTCCTGAAGCAAACAATAAGTGCTTGCTATGTAAATTAAGATACAAGTAGATTACTACTATACCATAGGTTTTATAAAAAAACAATAGTTTTCATAAAATGCTATTTTTCTTGATTATCTTGGGGTTATTTGCCTCTCCCTTGAGGGTATAGCCGTTGGAAAGCGTGACGTCTTTATCCAAAATTGCGTGCTCTACGATGCAACCATGGCCAATTTTGCATCCTTCCATGATGATAGAGCTGCGCACCACGGCCTTTTCTTCAATGCGTACGCTTCTAAACAACACAGAGTTTTCAACAAAACCGTCGATGATAGAGCCGCTGCCCACAAGGCAATTTTTCACCTCGCTGCCCGCGTTGTATTTTGCCGGGGGCTCATCCTTATTTTTGGTTTCGATGTAGGGTTCTTGCGAAAAAAGAGCTTTGCGCACATCACCGCGCAAAAAATCCATGTTAATGTTGTAATAGCTTTCTGTAGAATTTATGGCCGCCCAATATCCGTCATACATGCATCCGTAGACGTTAAGGCGTTTGCGATAGCGCATAACGATGTCGCGCACAAAGTCATAACGCCCTTCGGGTATGATGGTTTCCAAAAGTTCTATTAAAAGCTCGCGTTTCATGAGGTAAATGCCCAGGGAAATTGTTGAAGAAAAGGCTTCAAGGGGTTTTTCTTCAAATTCTGCCACCTTGCCACATTCATGCAGTTTAATAACGCCGAAATTGCTCACATCCATGTCCGCCATATCCTTGCACAGGATGGTTATGTCGGCCTCTTTTTCGATGTGAAAGTCTATGATATTGTTATAATCCATTTTATAAATGCCATCGCCGCTGGTTATGAGGACATAGGGCTCTTTGCTGCGTTTTAGAAACGAAATGTTTTGATAGATAGAGTCCGCAGTTCCTCTAAACCAGGAGTTATGTTCTTTTGACATAAAGGGTGTAAACACAAACATGCCGCCCTGCTTGCTGCCAAAGTCCCACCATTTTGAAGAATTTAGATGGTCATGCAAAGAACGGGAATTATATTGCGTTATAACAGCCACTTTTTTTATGCCGCTGTTTGACATATTGCTTAACGAAAAATCTATAGCGCGATAGCAGCTTCCAACGGGCATGGCTGATGTGGCCCTTATTTCCGTAAGTTCGCGCAGCCTGTCATTGTTGCCGCCCGCTAAAATTATCCCAACAGCTCTCATATTATCCCCTCACTATCCAGTTCAATAGTTTCTCCGCTGTCCAAACGCAAATCTTGATAATGTGTTGCATCGGTAATGCCGTATATAACACAGTTTTTGCCAATTGTTACGCCATCAGGTATAGAGGAATTTTCGCCGATGACGGTGATGCCGGCATCATAAATTTTGGGCTTTAGCTTGTTAGGCACATTTTCACCCATGCCAATTTTAACATTTTTGCCTATGGCGGTGTTTTCGTCAATGATGCAGCGGTCTACCACACTGTTTTCGCCGATGATGCAGTTTGCCATTATGATAGAATCTCGGATAACGGCCCCGCTTTCCACAATAACATCAGGCCCCAGCGTAGAATTGTATACGCTGCCAAAAACCTCACAGCCTTCTGACAGAAGGCTTGCTTTTACGTCCGCATCAGGGCCTGTAAACTGCGGCGGCTGATGGTCGCTTGATGTGTAAATCTTTGCGAAGTCCTCATAAAGGTTAAATTCCGGCACGGCTTTGATAAGGTCCATATTCGCGCTCCAATAAGAATCAATTGTGCCAACATCTTTCCAATAATCCTGAAAACGATAGGCGTAAAGGGCGCGGTTTTGTTCTAAAAACATGGGGATGATGTGCTTGCCAAAGTCTAGGTCATTATGCTCTTTATTGGCCTCTATAAGGGCCGCACGAAGCTTATCCCACGTAAAAATGTATATCCCCATGGAAGCAAGGTTGCTTTTCGGCTCTTTGGGTTTTTCTTCAAATTCATATATCTTGTCTTCGCCGTCGGCATTCATGATGCCAAAGCGGCTGGCCTCTTCAAAGGGCACTTCCAGCACGGCAATTGTAGCGTCACAGCTGTTTTTCTTGTGAAAAGACAGCATTTTAGAATAATCCATTCTATAGATATGGTCGCCGGAAATTACCAGGACATATGTAGGCTTGTATGTATCAATGAAATTGATGTTTTGATAGATGGCGTTGGCTGTGCCGCTGTACCAATGGCCTTGCTCTCCATCTTTTACATGGGGTGCCAGCACGGTAACGCCGCCGTATCTGCGGTCTAAATCCCAAGGGATACCAATGCCGATGTGGCGGTTAAGCTGCAATGGCTGATATTGCGTCAGCACACCCACAGTATCCACGCCAGAATTTATGCAATTTGACATTGGAAAATCTATAATTCGGTATTTTCCACCAAAAGTTACGGCTGGTTTGGCCTTTGTTTTGGTAAGAATGCCCAAGCGGCTGCCTTGTCCACCTGCCAAAAGCATTGCCAGCATCTCTTTCTTACGCATTTTAATCCCCCCTAATCTATGGTGTATCAGTAAAGGTTTTCAAGCTTTTCCGCAACAATTAAGTATATGGCCGTACATCAATAATATTCCTGTTGCATACAGTTTACCATAATTTTTGCAAATAGTACAGATATTTTGTTAAATTTTACACGAAAAAATTGTTGTTTATTTTTTCTGAAAATAATATATAATGGTATGTGGAGGCGATAAAATTATATGAGGAAACTAAATATTTTTGAAAACTATAAAAATTTTCATTTCATTGGCGCAGGCGGCATAAGCATGTCAGGCCTGGCGGAAATTTTGCATGACGACGGATGTTTTGTTACGGGGTCGGATAGAAATAATTCTGGCCTTGTTGAAGGTTTGCGCAAAAAGGGTATTGATATAAAAATTGGACATGATGCACAAAATGTTGGAGAAAATGTGCAGGTTGTTGTGTATAATGCTGCCGTACCTCAGGATAATCCTGAAATGCTGGAAGCAAAGGCCCGCGGCCTATATCTGATGGACCGTGCAGAGCTTTTGGGCCGCCTTATGCAAAACTACGAAACGGCCATATGCGTGGCGGGCACCCACGGTAAAACCACCACAACATCCATGTTGGCAGAAATTTTTATGACGGCACAAAAAGACCCCACAGTGATGAATGGTGGCATCCTGCCATCTATGGGTGGAGCCATGCGCATTGGCTCAAGAGATTTTATCATTTCCGAAGCCTGCGAATATCACAACAGTTTTCTAAAATTTTGGCCCCATGTTGGCATTATCCTTAACATCGAAATGGACCATAGCGACTATTTTGACAACATACAGACCCTCCGCGCCTCTTTCAAACAGTTTGCGCAAAAAATCCCCCGTGATGGGCTTTTGGTGGTTAACGGTGCAATTGAAGCCGTGGAACAGCTGACGCAAGATATAGATTGTAACATATGCATTTTTGGTGAAAAAGGCCATTTTACCGCAAGCAACATACGCTACAACAACCTTGGATATCCAGAATTTGACGTTGTTGCCGCAGATGGCGAAAAAACACTGGGCAGCATAGTCCTAAAGATACCGGGCCATCATAATGTCCAAAACGCCATGGCCGCCATTTGCGCAGCACTGCACTGCGGCATAAATTTTAATGCCATTGCCACGGCCCTCTCGCACTTCACAGGCCCAATGCGCCGCTTTCAGCACCTAGGCAACTACAACGGAGCCACCATTGTTGACGATTACGCCCACCACCCCACAGAAGTTGCCGCCACAATACAAGCCGCCAAAAACATGCCGCACAACCGCCTTTGGGCTGTTTTTCAACCGCATACCCGCGCGCGCACCGCGCAATTTTTGAACGAATTTGCGCAAGAGCTGGCCCGCGCCGACGAAATAATCATCCTGGACATCTACAACCCCGCCGGACGCGAAGAGGAGAAATACCCTATACATGCCAAAGACATAGTCGCTAAAATTGACACCGCCACCTGCCGACACCTGCCCAATTTCGCCACCTGCGTTGATTTTCTTAGGCGACACATCAAAGCAAATGACCTAGTACTCGTCATGGGCGCAGGCGACGTACACAAAGTTGCCGAATCTTTAGCAAATATGCCCTAAATTCTCACAGCAATCTGCAAAAATATATGCAATATTTCATGCCATTACCTCTATACAGCCAAAACCATTTCTGATATAATCAACCTCGTGGCTTCTTGCGGTTGTGGCGGAATTGGTATACGCGTAGGATTCAGATTCCTATGAGGTCAAACTCGTGCAGGTTCAAGTCCTGTCAACCGCATCGAAACTTTGAATTTATCACATTTCCAAGGTTTTTTTGTTTCCGTTTATTTGATCCTTTTTACTCAAGCACTCGTAGAATTCTTTGGTAATCATCCCAGGGCGCGCAACGCGGCTATGCGGGAAATAGGCTGAAAAGGTGTTGTAATGGAGATATTAAACAGGCTTTTAGGGCAAGTGGAGGTTAATTTTATTGAAGACGAATTCAAAGCGGTTTTGGTGGTTTTATGCTGCCACATCGTTGATATTAATAGCCGCGGCTGCCATCCCTCTTTGGAATTTTACGGCAATGTTGCTTGCTTACAATAGGATGGGGTGGTTTTGGCCATCATTTCAACATGATGGAACGATGTGGTCTTGGCCGTTATTTCAATATAATGTCACTGTGGTAATACCTTTTGCGGCGGTTTCGGCGGCTGTTCTTATAGGCTTTTTGCTTTTGCCGATGTTGCGCAAAATGTACGTGGCAAAAAGGGGCATTATATCTTCTGTGATAGCAGTATGCATATTTTTTGCGCTAAGTTTATATGCGGAAATGATATCGGCGCGGCTAGATGTTATTTTTATTGTTATGACGTCCAGAATGCGTCGCTCAGTGGAAGGAATAGCCGCCCTTGCAGATTATATGACCATCCCTTGGACGGTTAGGCTTCACTATTACATTTTTTCCATTGTCCTTATCCTTGCTTTGCTTAATTTTCTATACGGCCTTGCCGATGCACTGTATCGGGGTGAAAAGCTTAGCAAAAAAGCCATTGCACTGCAAGGCGGTGCTGTTGCCTGCTATGCTTTGGCTTATTTCTTTGTAAGAGCTATGCAATTTAAAGATTATGACACGTTGCTGCTAACATCAAGCAGCGTCCTCAATGCGGCCGTATGCTTTATCCTTGCGGGCATTGCTGTTGGCCTATACAGCGGCTCTTTTTCAAAATTTGCGGGCTTGGGCAAGTTTATCTCTTCGATATTATCATCAGCAACTGTAGTGGCCCTGTATGCGGCCGAATACGCTATGCTGCAAGGCAATCTTTATTCATACCATGATAGTGCCGCTGTAACCATCTTACTACGCGCTATAATTATTGCAATCCCGGGTGTTGTGGTATATTTTTTGTTTCATGGCAAGATGTTGTTACGCCATCAACCCTAATTTCTTGATAAACATCGGCAATGCTCTCTCAAAGGCCACGCCATAACGTCTCTCTTGGTCAAGGTCTATTGTGATGCGAATAGATTCGCAAACATAGTCGCAGGCAACTTGGGCCGCATCAGCCAATGTAAAGCCATTTAGCAGAGCAGAAAGCAGGGCAGACCCGAAAACATCGCCTGTGCCATGGAAATATCCCTCTATGCGGGATGCAAATACATATTCTATCTTGTTTTGGACGGCATCGTACACGGCGGCACCCAATTTGTCATCATCAAACCACACACCTGTCAGCACAACCTGTTTTGGCCCAAGAGCCGCCAGCTTTTTCAACAGATTTTCGATGTATGCCTTGTCATAAGGGCCATGTTTGTAGGTTTCATCTACCATAAAGCAGGCTTCGGTGATATTTGGAATTATTATGTCGGCATGGGCACAAAGGCGCGCCATGCCCTTTGCCATTTCAGGTGAATATATGGCGTATAGCTTGCCTTCGTCGGCCATTACGGGGTCTACCAGCACGATGCTTTCGTTGGTTTTGTAGGTTTTAAATAGCTCTGCAACAAGGTCTATTTGCTCAAAACTACCTAAAAAGCCGCTGTACATAGCGTCAAAGCCAAGACCTAAGCTTTGCCAATGAGCAGAGATGGGGTTTAAGTCTTGCGTCAGGTCACGATAAGTAAAGCCTGTAAAGCCACCTGTATGTGTTGATAATACAGCCGTTGGCAGCACGCCGCAGTCGTGGCCTGCGGCAGATATTATAGGCAGGGCTACTGTTAAAGAGCAGCGCCCTACGCAGGATATGTCATGTATGGCCATGACACGTTTTTGTTTGTTCAAGGCATATTCCTCCTATATAAGTATACTGTGAATAGTTATGCACATGCTCATTTTACCATAATCAAAACAAATATTCAATGGGGTGGGTGTTTTAAAAAGACTTTCAAATTATTTTCAAATTTCTTAAAAAAACCCTTGACATTGTTTGTGTGATGTGTTATTATAGCATTTGTCGCTTTTGAAAAGGCGACTTTATATGTGGTTTTTCACCACTTTTTCGCCCCTTGAAAACCAAATAATTATGTTAATCGCATTTACATAGGAAGCGTCCTTTTAAATGCGAATTGAATACAAACCAAAAAGCTGACGGCCGATTATATCGGTCATCGGCAAACTCCAATCAATTCCTTAATAGCAACAAATCAGCAACAAACATTAGCTAGTTATCATCTTGGCCTTTGTATCTTGATACAGCATTGCATCTTGCAATATCTGTATCCTGTATAAAAGCTAAGTTTGGATATAACTTTCAATTTGAGAGTTTGATCCTGGCTCAGGATGAACGCTGGCGGCGTGCCTAAGACATGCAAGTCGAACGGTTCTTTTGACGAAATACCAAGATTCT
>WQVI01000069.1 GCA_009781625.1 Defluviitaleaceae bacterium
AAAACCTCAATGCTAATGTAGGGGCGGCTTACAGCCGCCCGCTTATAAAGCGACATCTATACGCTACGACATTCGCGGCATTTCATTAACGGGCGGCTACAAGCCGCCCCTACGGATGGCCCTAATATGACCTACCCGACGCCATACCCCATTTTTTACATTGCTCAATACGCTTCCCATCGTCGCCCTGCTCTTTGTGATAAGCAAATTCGTTAAGCAAATCGCATGGAAAAGCATCGCACTCGCCGCAATGCGCAAGCCCTTTGCCCTCGCAACAATCTTTCACAGGGCAAGCATCACCCCAAAAGGGCTTGTCGATGTTAACACAGCCCGCACAATTCATTTCTTCCCGATATGTACATTCGCTGCACAAAATACCGCATCTTGATTCAATCATTTTCTATGTCTCCTTATATATTGATGAATCAATTGTATCATACGAAACATGGCAGCATTATGTCATGTTTAAAACAACCTTAATATCGTCTGCCGCCATATTCGTCCTCAAAATTAGCGGCCTTTTTGTTTTTCACGGCTCCGAAAATTTAGTCATTTCACTGCAATTACTATGGCGTAAGGGAAGATGATTTCAAGCTCGTTGCTGCATTTTGCCCTTACGACATCAAAAAATTCTTCAACATCTTTCTTAATTTTGCTGTCAATTTCCATTGCATAAAGGGCGTTGCTTGTGCTTAAAGCAAATTTCATCACGCTTTGTGCGGTATATTTCCCTATGCCATGGCAGGCTGCTTCCCTCACATATCTAAACTTGTCATGAAGCTTTATCCTGCTGCAATACGTGTTTTTGTCATTTAAAACCGGCGGAGCCTCTTGGGCATAATAAATTTCAGAGCATTTCGTCCTAAGCTGCAAAAAGGCCTTTTCCACTTCCCAGTCAATTATCGGCGGCAGCGCAAAGTCATAAATAGCCAGCACGCCGTCTTTCTTCAACACTCTGTAAAACTCGTCTAGTGTACTGTCAATGTCCATCCAGTGAAAGGCCTGCGAAACGGTGATAACGTCGGCATAATCGGCAGGAAGGTTCATTTCATTGGACAGCCCTTTTTGAAAAGTGACGCGGCCATCTGCTGCGTTTTCTTCCGCCGTCTTTCTCATGTCGTCATTTGGCTCTATGCCAATTGTTTTTGCGGCTACATCTTTCCAAATTACCGTGGAAAGCCCTGTGCCGCAGCCAACGTCAACAACCACATCGGGATTTTTGCCCAGCCACGCCAAGATAATTTTAATTATCGCCTCGGGCGGCGTAGGCCTAATATCATGATATGCCTCGGAAAGGCCGCTCCATTGCTCGAAATTTTTCTTGTTTACTGTTTTTTCCATTAGTTTCTCCTATCGGTATTTTCTATGCATCGTAGGGGCGAACTGCGTTCGCCCGTTATTAGGCCTCAAACTGCGCGTGATACAGCTCACTATAAAAGCCTTTTCGCGCCAACAGCTCTTCATGGGTCCCCTGCTCTGCAATATCCCCGCCATTCATCACCAATATCAAGTCCGCATGGCGTATGGTGGACAGGCGGTGGGCTATGATAAAGCTTGTGCGGCCTTGCATCAGGCCGTCCATGGCCTTTTGTATAAGCTGTTCTGTCCGGGTATCCACAGAGCTTGTGGCTTCATCCAAAATTAGTATCTTAGGGTCGGATAGGATGGCCCGCGCTATGGTTAGCAGCTGTTTTTGCCCTTGGGATATGTTGTTGGCTTCTTCGTTTATCACCATATCATACCCACCGGGCAGCGTCATTATAAAATGATGGGCATGGGCGGCCTTTGCGGCTTCCATCACCTCTTCGTCCGTTGCGTCAAGGCGGCCATACCTAATATTTTCCATCACCGTTCCGTTAAATAGCCATGCTTCTTGCAGCACCATAGCGAAGGCACTTCGAAGGTCGTCCCGGGCAAAATCTTTGGTATTATGTCCATCTAAAAGGATATGCCCTTCGTCTATGTCATAATATCGCATCAGCAGCTTTACGATGGTGGTTTTGCCAGCGCCCGTCGGGCCAACAATGGCAGTGCGTTGGCCCTTGCGTATATCGGCCGAAAAATTGTTTATGACGGGTGTGTCCGTCGTATAGCTAAACCGGACATTTTCAAAGCCCACCTCACCTGTGATATCTTCCGTGGATGTGGTGATTTTTGTGTCAGGTGTTTCTTCTTCCTCGCCAAGAAATTCAAAAACACGCTCTGCCGCCGCAACGGTAGATTGCAACACATTGGAAATTTGTGCCAGCATATTTATGGGGTCTGAAATACGGCGCGAATATTGCACAAAGGCCAAAATTGCGCCAACGGCCAAAGCACCCTGTATGGCCAGATATGCCCCCAGCACCGCCACCGCAATATACCCCACATTGCCCACGAAAAACATCAGCGGGAAAAGCAAGGCCGACATAAACTGGGCCTTCCATGCGGAGTTGTACAGCACATCGTTATCTTTGTGAAAGTTTTGCATCACCTTTTTTTCGGCGTTAAAGGCCTTGACGATAAGATGGCCGGAAAACACCTCTTCAATTTGCCCGTTTACGGCCCCAAGGTACTTTTGCTGTGCCTTGAAAAATTTTTGAGAATATTTTACGACGATGCCAACCAAAACCAGCGAAAGGGGCAGTATCAGCAAGGCGACGCCTGTCATTGGCACAGATATGGTTAGCATCATCACAATTGCGCCTACGAGGGTTATCACAGCTGTTATCAAGGCCGTCATACTTTGGCCTAAAGAATCCCCCATAAGGTCTATATCATTGGTCATTCGCGAAAGCACATCGCCATGGGGTGCGTTGTCAAAATATTTCAGGGGCATACGGTTTATTTTGTCGTAAAACCTGTTGCGCAAATTGTAGCTGACCTTTTGCGAAACGCCGGCAATTATAATGCCTTGCAAGCCCGAGAAAATAAAGCCGGCCACGTATAGCGCGCCCAAAAGCGTCAATATTGCGGTGAGGGCGTCAAAATCTATGCCGCCATCGCCGGCCATGCGCAAAACGCTGCCGTCAAAGGCCACTGTCACGGCATTTCCCAACACCGCCGGCGCAATTATGCCCGCCACGGCACCCGCCACGGCGAAAACCAGCGAAACCCCAATTTGCAAGCGAAAGGGCGCAAGATAATTTACAAGCTGCTTTAGGGTGCCGCGAAAATCTTTTGCCTTCTCCACGGGGCCTAGCGGCCCGCCGCCGCGGCCGCCGCGCCTAAAACTTGGGCCCCGCTGGGATTGGCTTTGCCTTATGTTGCTCATGCCATCACCCCGCTTTCGCCCAAATCTTTCTCCAATTCTCCCTCGGAAAGCTGGGATGAGGCAATTTGTTTGTACACGTCACAATCCCTTAGCAAGTCGCGATGCACGCCTATGCCCACAATTTTGCCTTGGTCAAGCACAATAATTTTATCGGCATTTTTGATTGTGTTTATCCTTTGTGCCACAATCAGCATTGTTGCGGCACCAATTTCTTCGGCAATGGTTGCGCGCAGCTTTGCGTCTGTTTTATAGTCCAGCGCGGAAAAGCTATCATCAAAGATGTAAATACCGGGCTTTTTGGCGATGGCACGGGCAATGGACAGGCGTTGCCGCTGGCCGCCGCTGACGTTGGTGCCGCCTTGGGCAATTTCCTCGCCATACCCCTCGGCCCTTTCGCTGATAAAATCATCCGCCTGGGCAATTTTTGCCGCATTTTCCATGGCGGCATCGTCAATGTCACTGCCGGCGTATTTTATATTAGATTCTATCGTGCCGGAAAACAGCACCGCCTTTTGCGATACATAGCCTATAAGCCCGCGCAGGTCTTCCTGCTTTACACTCTTGACATTTACGCCGTTTACCAGCACCTCGCCATCGCTGGCATCATAAAAGCGCGGGATAAGGTTTACCAGTGCGGTTTTGCCGCTGCCTGTAGAGCCCACAAAGGCCGTAACCTTACCGCCTTGGGCCGTAAAGCTGATGTCCGACAGGGCATGGCCCACAGCGCCAGGAAATTTAAAGCTAACATTGCGAAATTCTATGTCAGCGCGGGTTTTATCAAGGGCCGTAGGTTTTTCAGGGTCTGTCACTACAAATGGCGTATCCAAAATTTCCATTATACGGTTTGCGGCAACCTGCGCCCGGGGCAGCATTATCACAATCATCGCCAGCATTAAAAACGACCACACCACAAACATGGTGTAATTTACAAAGGCCATCATATTGCCCACTGTCAAATTGCCGGCGTCTATAGAATTTGCGCCTATCCACACAATAAGCACAGTGGTAAAGCTGGAAATTATCGTAATTACAGGCATTTGCAACGCCCCCAGCCGCGCTAAAAACAGCGCGGTGTTTCGCAAATCGCTATTTGCCGCGTCAAAGCGTTTCGCCTCGTGCTTTTGCGTCACAAAGGCCCGGATAACCATGATGCCCGTTAACGCTTCCCGTGTCACAAGGTTTACTTTATCAATCAATTGCTGCATCTTCTTAAATTTGGGCGTGGCAATGATGATAAACAGCACGATGAAAGTAACCATGGTGCCCACCGTAAGGGCGATAATCCACGCCATGGAAGGGTCTGTCCCCACAACCATCAGCACGCCGCCAATACCCATGATGGGCGAAAAAATTACGATGCGTATGGCCATGGCCATAAGCTGCTGTACCTGGTTTACATCATTGGTGCTGCGCGTTATTAAGGACGCCGTAGAAAAATTGTTATATTCTGTATTTGTAAAGCTAACAACCTTATCAAAAATATCCACCCGTATCTTGCGCGCCAGCCCTGTGGCAATGCGCGCGGAAATAAAGCCCTGGGAGATTGCCGCCGTTATGGCCAAAAGCGTCACCCCAAGCATCACAATCCCCGTGGAGAAGACATAGTTAAGCTGAAATGCGCCCATGTCCATCCCAAGGTGTGCGTATTCGCCCCGTATAAAGTCCTTGGCATGTTGATTTATGGCGTTGGCATCGGCAAAATATGTCTCGCCTGTCTCTAGGTGCGCAAGGGTAATGGCGATGGCTTCAACAAGCTCCGGACTCATATCCGCTGGCCTCACCTGCAAATTAAACCACGGACTGTTAAGGCCATAGGCGTAACGAAACTCCTGCCGCATCTCTACCGGCAAGTTTTCCAGCATCAAATCAAATGTATCCCAACTCAACCTCTCCGGCACAACAGAATCCACCCCGCCCTGCACAATGCCATAGTCTACAATATTGGACATAAGGTTGGGCAAGGTAAGCTCTGCCGCGGCGCGTCCCATCAAAAGCACCACCGCAATTAAAAACATGGGCAGTATGGGCCTTCCATATCTCTTTAGCAATTTTAACATAAATCTCTTGACAACCTTTCGCGTCTTGGTACAATAGAATTATCACAATATGGGGTGCTTGCCATGAAAAGAATTAGATTATTGCTTGTAGCCATCCTTGTTGCTACACTATTCATCCTATCAGCCTGCCAAGGCACTACATCCATAATCGGAAGCTGGGGTGACGACCGCGGCACGCATATTCGCCTCTTTGACGACGGCAGCGGTATATGGCTTGGCAATACCGTCATCACCTGGAGCGCCGACGACGACATCCTCACCATCGTCAACCAAGACGGCACCGAAGAACAATTTATCTTCCATGTCACCGGCGGCAGGCTGCGGCTATATTTCCCTAACGGTGTGCTCTTTGACACTTTTATACGGCTGTGGCGATGAGATAGGGCGACCAAACAGTATGACGCAGCATCCGTCTGCAACACTGATACATTCCATTTTCCCCGAGTTTAGTCGGAATCTTTAGCCGACTTTAGTCGGCACTCCCGCTTTACACCAAGCTCCGTATCAATTCCTCTCTGCCACCGGGCAAAAGGTCAATCAGCGGAAACTCCAACATAGTATACGCACCCGGCACCTGCTTTTTCGCAGCCCTGGCACAGGCCACCATAATCTGGCTGGTAAGCGCAGGGTTATCAATGGTCATTTTCCATTCAAAAATCTGGTTTTGCGTTTTGCCCGCACCGCCCTTGCGCACCATATGCACGCCGTGGCCTTTATCAATAAGCACATTAACATCATCTACTTTATAAACATGTGTATCGCTTGTCGCAAAATATGGGTCTGCCATCAAATCCCTACGCACTTTCTCAAAGTCAGCCCCATTCTCAATCTCAATGTAAACATCGCGCCTATGTACACCATATCCCATGGGCATTGTCATCGACAAGGCGTTTTTCACGCCCGCTATGGCCTTCGCCGCCACGGTATGGCCCATGGACATGCCGGGCCCAAAATCCGTATGGGTCAGCCCAAAAGGTGCGCTTGCCAGCATAACCGCCCGCACAACAGAATCCGTCCCGGGGTCCCATCCCGCCGAAATTATAGACGCGGCACCGCCTTCCTTGGCCGCCGCATCCAGCGTCATTTTTAGTTCATATATAGTCTCATGTATATCATAGCTATCCACAGTGCAAATCCCCAATTTCAAGCATTGCAGGGCGTAGTTTTCCACGCTTCTTGTGGGCGTGCATAGCAAGGCCACATCAACCTTGGGCAATTTGCTAATATCATCCACTACGGGCACATCAATGCCCATTATCGCATCCGCCTGCCTGCGCACTATGCCGGCAAGCTCCATATCCGGCGCGGCCTTCACAGCCTCAACTGCATATTTCCCAATATTTCCATATCCTACAACCGCAACTTTTAATTTTCCCATCACATGTTTCCCCCTTTTATGAGAATTTAAGCAACATATCAATTTTACCATATTTAGATATAATTGCAAAGGCGGATTTTTTTTGTTATACTATTCAAATATAGACATACCAATAATATTCAGGGGGAAAATCATGAATAAAATTAAAGAAAACGCGCAAAAACTGCTGGATTATTTAAATGACAGCCCAACGCCTTTCCATGCTACGGACAATGCGGCCAAGCAGCTTGCCGCCGCCGGTTTTAAAGAGCTTTGCGAAAGAGACCCTTGGGACATAGCACCCGGCGGCAAATACTTCTTGCGTAAAAATTCATCATCCTTTGCTGCCTTTATCATGGGTACGGCAGATATGGCTGCCCACGGCATCCGCGCCATCGCCGCCCATACAGATTCTCCCGTTTTCGTTATAAAGCCCAACCCTCAGATGGTGGAAAAGGGTCATATAAAGCTAAACACTTCGCCCTACGGCGGCGTTATAATGCATACTTGGTTTGATAGGCCTCTGGCCCTTGCCGGCCGCGTGCTGTTAAAATCCGATTGCTTCCTTGTGCCTACAGAAAAGCTCATCAACATCAACAAGCCCCTTATGGTCATCCCCAGCCTCGCTATCCATCTAAACCGCGAGGTTAATAACGGCGTTAAAATCAATGCTCAATCCGATACTCTTCCTTTTGCCGCCCTTGTTAACGAAGAGCTTGAGAAAGACGACTATCTCGTAAACCTGCTTGTCAACGAGCTTGGTTGCACATCCGATGACATCTTAGACTTCGACATTGCTCTTTACGAATACCAAAAAGGTCAGTTTGTAGGCCTAAATGAAGAATTTATATCATCCGCGCGCCTGGACGATTTATGGATGGTTCACGCCGGCCTTGACGCCATTGTAAACGCAAAACCATCAACCTACACCAAGCTGCTTTACTGTCCCGACAACGAAGAAATAGGTAGTTTGACGCCCCATGGCGCGCAATCCACCTTCCTCAAAACCCTGATAGAGAGAATTGTCCCTCACGGGGCTTTCGGCCAGGTCATGGCAAATTCCTACTTTATTTCAGCGGACCTTGGCCATGCCATCAACCCAAATAACCCTCAAAAGGACGACCCCACAAACAAAACCATCCTTGGCGGCGGCCTTGTGCTAAAATACTCCGCCATGCAAAAATACGCAACCAATGGCTACACAGGCAGCATTTTTACTGCGCTGTGCCAAAAGGCGGGTGTGCCCGTGCAGAAGTACATAACACGTTCTGATGTAATGGGCGGCGGCACCATAGGTGCTATTATGGGCGCAAACCTTGGGGTTAATGTGGTAGATATGGGCCTGGCGGTGATGGGGATGCACGCCATACGCGAGCTTGGCGCAACCATTGACAACGAATATGTCCTCAAGGCTTTTGGCACATTTTTTGATAATTAGACCTTCGCCGTCATTAGATATGTAATGAAACAACTTTGTACGACACGAA
>WQVI01000070.1 GCA_009781625.1 Defluviitaleaceae bacterium
AAACAATAACAAAAAACTTGCCTTTTTGCCAAACTGCTTCATCATTTGCTCCTAGCGTGCCTAAAGGCACGCGTCGTCACAAATGATTTTGCATTTTGACAAAAATTCTGCGTTTTATTGTTAGTGTTTTGCAGTTATTTGAGTATATCACAACGCGAGGTGTCTTTCCATGAAAAAATTTGCCCACTTCATAAAAGCTCTTTACGACAAAGTTAACGAAAACGAAATTATGCCGCTGGCCACCCAGCTTACCTATCGTCTTATTTTCGCCCTTTTCCCCTTCATCATCTTCCTGATATCTCTGGTGGGTTATTTTGACATTGACGCCGAAACCCTTTTGGACGAAGCTTTCGCCGTGTTTCCTCTGCAAATTGCCCAGATAATTAACGATGTCATCCACGATGTGGTAGACACGCGAAGCCCCAGCATCATGTCCACAAGCTTGCTAATTTCCCTTTTCACCGTCGCTAATGGTTTTAACGCCATAACACGCGGCATAAATAAGGTTTACAACCGCGAAGATAGCCGTAATGTAATGGTACGTTGGTTGTATTCAGGCCTTCTGGTGGTTGCCCTTGCTTTCGCCATAGTTTCCTCGCTGCTTATCGTCATCTATGGCGACACAATATATGGCATAATTTACCGCAATTTTAACCTCAATAGTTTTTTTACCGCAATTTTTGGCTTTGCGGGGGTGCTTATCACCATCACCATAATGCTGGCCACCATAATGCTTATTTATCGCCTATCCCTGGGCGAAAAGCAGTCGATAGTATCCATGCTGCCCGGTGCCATGCTTACAATTACAGTTTGGGCCATCTCCTCGTCCGCTTTCAATTTTTATGTCAACAATTTCTCCAGATATTCTCTTGTGTATGGCTCTATAGCCTCTATTTTCATAACCATGCTATGGCTTAACATCATTTCTGCCACCATTTTGATAGGCGCGCAAACAAATGCCCTGATAAACATAAAAGGAGGAGCTAAAAATGACTGAATATGAACGTAAAATTTTTGAATTGACCAACACAGTAAGGCCTCGCTTCGGGCTTGAACCCCTTATATGGGATGATGGCCTTGCAGAAATTGCACGGGCCCATAGCCGAGATTTGGCTGAAAATAATATCTTTAGCCACGCTGGGTCGGATGGCTCTTCACCGGAGCAAAGGGTGCGCAAGGCAGGTGTTGCCGCAAGGTTTATGGGTGAAAACATAAGCGCAGGAAGGCATCTCCCCGAAGCGGCTATGCGGGATTGGATGAATTCCGACGGCCACAGGGCAAACATATTACATAATGATGCCATATATCTGGGCGTAGGGGCGGTTTATCTAGGAAGTTCAAAATTTAAATTTTATGTCACCCAGATTTTTGGAAGATGAACTATAGTAATTAAAAAACCGACATGCGCGATGCCTGTCGGTTTCTCTTTGTCCACAAATATTCTCAAGCCTATCTCATCAAAATTCTATCTGCCAAATCGGTTACAGAAATATTATATCCCCCTGCATTTATGCGGCTTGTAACATCATCCACCATATCCGTCCTTATATCAGGTGCTGCCGAGATGGCTTTCTTGGCTAAATCAAAATCATCCGGAGAAGCTGTTGTGTGCATGTTTTCCACATCAGGCACTTCCTTTCTGTTGTCAAGTTGCTTTCAATTATAGTATCGGCAAAAAGGCTCGTATATATTAGCGATCTTTTTCTATCCGGGAGCTGACATGGCAAAAACGACTATCTCCACAGATTCCGCGCCCGCTTCCATTAAAACCTTTGCGCATTCGTCAGAAGTTGCTCCTGTTGTGAAAACATCGTCCACAAGCAGGACGCGCTTGCCCGCCGCGCAAAAGCCATCTTTTAACGCAAAGGCCCCGGACACATTCGCGGCTCTCTCTTCGGGGTTAAGGTCAAATTGCTTTGCCGTCTCTCGCGTGCGTAACATGCCGTCACAGGCCGCAATGCCCATGAGGCGTGACAGCTCTGTCGCCAACAGCGCAGCCTGGTTGTACCCTCTTTCTTTGGCACGCTTTTCATGCAGCGGCACGCAAACCATGCAGTCGGCATCTATTTTCCCAAAATGCTGAAAAATTGCCTCGGCCATAGGCCGCGTCAGCATCCTTTTGCCACCGTATTTAAAACGATGGATGACATTGCGCACCGCTTCGTTGGCATAATCGCAAGCAATATATGTATTGGGCATATGCGTTGGACTATTACCCAGCAGTCCACAGCATTTGACACAGACAATTTCAGCAATGTCTTCCAGCACCCTTTGGCAAAACAGGCATTTGTTGGGAAATATGGCTGCGTACACCTTTTCCAAGGCGGTTTGCCCTATGCTTTTAGTCAGCAAAAAGTTATTATTCATCATCTTCATCATGCCATTGGCGGTGCAGCCGCACAATGCGATATTCCAACGTGGAGTATCGCACATTTTCCCTTATATTGTCCACCATGCGATACAGCGTGTTGGCAATGCCCACGATAACCACAAGCTTTTTGGCCCGCGTTATGGCCGTGTACAGCAGGTTGCGGTTTAGCAGCATAGGCGGCCCGCTATGTATGGGCAAAATAACCACGTCGTATTCCGACCCCTGGGACTTGTGGATGGTGATGGCATAGGCCAGGACAAGCTCGTCCAGATGGCCGAATTCGTAGTCCACCAGCCTATCGTCATCAAAACGCACCCGCATTTTGCGCACGCCGTCGTCAATGCTTTCAATTATACCTTCGTCGCCGTTAAAAACCCCGCAACCATCCTCGACGATGGCCCCCATATCGTTTACAACCACCCATTGTGTGGTATAGTTGTTTTTTATCTGCATAACCTTGTCGCCCTGCCTAAACACAAAGCTACCCATGGGTTTTTCCGCCTTGGCACGGCTTGCGGGATTTAGCGCATTTTGCAGAACAACATTGAGGTTGGCAACACCCGCCGCGGACTTTCTTTGGGGCGTTAGCACCTGTATGTCCCTTATGGCGTCAACGCCCATGAAGTTTGGCAGGCGTTTTGCCGCCAAATCTGATATAGTCGAAATCATTTTATTTATGTCACTTTCGCCTATGAAGAAAAAGTCCGATGTTTTTTCGTTTAGCACAGGGTAAACCCCTTCGTTTATCCTGTGGGCATTCATTACAATGGCACTTTGGCGGCTTTGGCGGAAAATTTCATCAAGATACACTGTTTTCATTTTGCCGCTGTTGATGATATCCCGCAGGACATTGCCGGCACCTACAGAAGGCAGCTGGTTTACGTCACCCACCAGCACAAGGCGCGTGCCGGGCCTGATGTTGCGCAAAAGGCGAAACATCAGCATTATGTCTACCATAGAGCTTTCGTCAACTATAACACAGTCTTCCTGTATCATTGCTTCCTCGTCCGGTTGCTCTCTTAACAGCGTTTTTGCATTATCAGGCGAATATATGCCCAAAAGGCGATGTATTGTAGAGGCCGGCATCCCCGTGGCTTCGCTCATTCTCTTGGCGGCGCGCCCTGTTGGCGCGCACAACACCAGCTTTTTGTCTATCTTCTCCATGATGCGTATGATGGTTTTGATGGTGGTTGTTTTGCCCGTGCCGGGGCCGCCCGTTATCACCATGGCACCCCGCGTCAAGGCCTCTTTTACGGCAGTTCGCTGCAAATCCGCCAATGTTACGCCGCTTTCATTTTCCACTTCTTGTATGCCGCTTTCTACGTCCACATCAAGCTTCACTACCGCCGCGTTAAGCTCCAACAGCCTGCGTGCCACATAAATCTCCGCGTGATAATACGCCGCAAGATATACCACCGTTTCGTCATGGGCCTCGTCGCGCTGTATCTTCTCTTGTTTTATGTCCCCTTCCATCATCATCTCTACAAGCTGATTTTCAATATCGGTTTCGTCAAGCTCCAGCAAGCCGCGGCCATGGGCAACAAGCTCTTCCTTGGGCAAATACACATGCCCTTCGCCCAAGGCATTGCTTAAAACATGTTTTATACCCGCCGAGATACGATATCCCGAAGAATGCGATATCCCTGCCTTTTTAGCAATGCCATCCGCTATCTTAAAACCAATGCCAAAAATATCCTCTGCCAGCACATAAGGATTTCTCTTGACTATATCAATAGAATCGTCCCCGTATTTATCCCATATTTTCTTTGTTTGGTTTGCCGTCAGGCCCAGATTTTGCAGATACATCATGGTGTTGCGTTGAAACGATTTGCTTGCAAATTCCTCGCCAATAGCCAGTGCTATCTTCGTAGTGATGCCCTTTATTTTGGACAACATCTCCGGCCGGTTTTCCAAAATATCAAAGGTATCCAGGCCAAATTCATTTACGATATTTGCAGCCCTAACAGGCCCAATGCCCTTCACGGCACCACTAGCCAAATATTTCTCCATGCTTTCTGTCGTCTTAGGCATAATACGCTCTACATGATGGGCCTTAAATTGCTTGCCGTAGTTTGGGTGTACAAAGAAAAAGCCCGTCAGCTTCACATCTTCCCCAACGTGAATTTCGCTTTGGGCCGTGCATGTTATCTCTTGCATGGTTTCGTCCTCTATACGAGACACGACAAACACAGCAAAATCTTTTGCATCGTTTTGGAAAATCACATTTTCCACGACGCCTTCTAAAATTTGTTCTTCTTGCGTAAATTCTTCCATTTTCACCCTAAATCTCTATCATCGGTAATGAGATACCGCTTTGATGTAACACGTCCCGCAAGCCTTCGTATATTTCATCGCGGGAAAAGCCAGATGCTTCTAATTCTTCATCAGTCATCATATTTAATTCGTTGTAAAACCACATTGCAAGCCGCAAATAATCTTTGCTTTCATTGAAACCATCATGCAGCACATCTTCAGCTTCGCATATATCATCAGTCAGCAATAATTCTTTTAATCTATTATAAAGCTGGCCCATTTGGCCGGCTTCTTCATCAATTTCATAGGAAATATGGTCTTTATTCAAAATAGTACGGGCTATAAACTGCACAAGGGATTGAATTTGACGCATAGCCCAGTCTTGTTCATGTCGAATCATCTTACATCATCTACGCCTTCCTTGCCTTGCAAGATATTCTATATATCTGCCTGTGCCCATCGCAACGCAGCTGATGGCATCATCGGCTATTATGGCATCAATGCCCATTTGGTGTTTGATAAGCTTATCAAGGCCAAAAAGCAGGGAAGAGCCACCCGTCATCACCATTCCGCGGTCTATTATATCGCCTGCAAGCTCCGGAGGGGTTCTTTCAAAAACAGAATGTATGGTTTCCATAATTGCTGTTACAGGCTCTTTAAGGGCTTCTTGCATATCTTCAGAGCTTATGGAGATGGTGCCGGGTAGGCCTGTAACCAGGTTTTGGCCCCTAACATCCATGCGGATATCAACCGAACGCTCAAAGGCCGCGCCAACGTTTATTTTTAAATCTTCGGCGGTGCGTTCGCCTATTAGCATATTGTGCTTTTTGCGGATGTATCGTATTATGGCTTCGTCAAAATCGTCTCCTGCAACCTTGATGGAAGCAGATACCACGGGAGCACCCAAAGAAATTACAGCCATATCTGTGGTGCCGCCGCCTATGTCCACTATCATAGAGCCCCTGGGCTTTGAGATATCAATGCCTGCGCCAATTGCGGCGGCGATGGGCTCTTCGATAATAAACACTTCGCGGGCACCGGCAGACTTTGCCGCGTCTTCCACGGCACGCCTTTCCACCCCTGTAACGCCTGACGGCACGCAAACAGATATCCGGGGCTTACGCATGGTGCCAATTTTTTTGGAAGCCTTTTTAATGAAATATTTTAGCATACGTTCTGTAATTTCGTAATCAGAAATTACGCCGTGCCTTAGGGGGCGCACGGCAATTATGTTTCCGGGGGTGCGTCCAAGCATCCTGCGGGCCTCAAAGCCCACGGCAATGATATCCATGGTAGATTTGTCGATGGCCACCACGGAAGGCTCTTGAAGCACGACACCTTTGCCCCTTACATACACAAGTATGCTGGCGGTGCCTAAGTCGATTCCAATGTCCTCTGACATAAACATGGCAGATTCCCCCTAAAAAAGTTCAGATAGAAATATTATACAACAGTGCTGTCAAAAAAGGAAGGCTTTTCAAGAATTTTGTTAAATATTGCCCAATATTTGGAAAAAGTTAGGAAAGCTTATGTTTGTGCAGTTAGCGTTTTTAATCCGGGTGCTGTTATGGGCTACTGTAGCCGCTATGGCCAAAGACATGGCCACGCGATGGTCCTCATGGCTGTCTATTTCTGCGCCGGTTAGCGGATGGTTTTCATAGATTATCATACCATCTGTCTGCGGTTGTACTTTTGCCCCCATTTTGGTAAGCTCTGTTGCCATAACCGCGATGCGATTGCTTTCTTTTACCGTAAGCTCTGCGGCGTCCCTAATTTCGGTGGTGCCGCTGGCAAAAAGGGCCGCCACGGCAAAAATAGGTATTTCATCAATCATGCGAGGCACAATATCACCAGAGAGAACAATGGGCCGCAATGCGGACTTTTTCACGAAAATATCGCCCACTTCTTCATTGCCCAGCGTTTTTTTGCGGTTGCTAACAGAGATTTTTGCGCCCATTTGGCGCAAAGCGTCCAGCAAGCCTATGCGCGTGGGGTTTATGCCAACATTTTCTATGGTAAGGCCGTCTTTTGCAAGTAACACACCCGCCACAACGAAAAATGCCGCCGAGGAAAAGTCACCAGGAACGCAAATTTTGTGGCCTGTTAAAATGCCGCCATTATATTTAATTATTTTGCCCGAAATGTCCAAGTCAATCCCCATATGCTTCATCATGTTTTCGGTGTGGTTGCGGGTTGCGCCAGGGGTAGGCTCTTCTACAATGGTTTCGCCTTGTGCATAAAGTGCCGCCAGCAATATGGCGGATTTCACTTGTGCGCTGGCTATAGGCATTTTGTAATGTGTGCCACGTAGTTTTGTGCCCTTTATGCTTATGGGGGCCTTGCTGCCGCTGATGTTTGCCCCCATTTGGGTGAGGGGGGTGATGACCCTGTCCATGGGACGGCGGCGGATGGACGCATCGCCATCTAACATGGTGTCAAAACTTTGACCCGCCAACAAGCCCGTAAGTAGACGCAAAGTGGTGCCAGAATTGCCGACATATAGGGCATCTGTAGGTTTTTGCAGGCCATGTAGGCCAACGCCGAAAACGCGCGCAGCGTCACCACTGTGCTCAATTTTTACGCCCAGCTTGCGCAGGCAGTTTATGGTGGCAAGGCAATCTTCCGCGGCAAGAAAGCCGTCAATTTCTGTGACGCCCTCAGCAATAGCACCCAAAATAAGTGCCCTGTGGGAGATGGATTTATCGCCAGGCACCGTAATTTTGCCACCTATGTTGTTTTTTGGTATGATTTTTATGTCCATAAAAGTTTATAATGTCCAAGTTCATGCAGAAATACAAAAATCTACTCTTGACAAAGTAAAGCTTATTTGTTATAATATCGTTATAAAAAATGCAGGGTGCGACCAACACCCTGCTAGAGATGGAATTGTTTATTCGTCCGGCTGGGGTTAATTGGATGTGGACGAAAAGTCGTCCGTTTCAGACTTGGTTGCGTGCCTTGCTTCCAGGTCTTATTTTTTTATGTTTTCATCATCTGATGTCACTTCAATCGCTATTTCAAAGATTTTAAGAATTTTGGCTATTAACTTAAACTTTCGAAATGGCAATACATCTCTTCCAAGTATGTAGATGCACAAAATTAGAAAGAGTGCCGCTACAATTAACAACAAAAACAAGATGTTCGCCATGGACAACTCCTCCTTTCGGAAATAGTCCGAACGAGGAAAACAATTCCAGTCCCATGTCACATTATAGCACATGCTATATGCCTTGTCAATTTATGCATATACAAACTTTTTCAAATTCCCGCGAAAAGCCTTTGCAAATTTCGTAATATGTGCTAAAATTAAAATAATGCAACAATATACAACCATAGGAGGTAGGACAATGAAGGTTTACGGAAGTGATGCCATCAGAAATGTGGCAATTTTAGGCCATACAGGGGCGGGCAAGAC
>WQVI01000071.1 GCA_009781625.1 Defluviitaleaceae bacterium
CGCTGGCAAAGAAAAAGGAAATTCTTCTTGAAGCCAAGGAAGAAAGCATACGCAGCAAAAACGAAATTGAAAAAGAGGCCAAAGAAAGACGCACCGAGGTGCAACGTCTTGAAAAACGCCTTTTGCAAAAAGAAGAGCAGCTGGACAAAAAAAGCAATTCTTTTGAGAAAAAAGAAGAGCAGCTGCAAGCAAAAATTGAAAAAGCAGAAGAACAAAATTTAGAAATACAACAGGTTTTGGCTAAACACACAACTGAACTTGAGCGCATTTCGCAAATGAGCAGAGAACAAGCCAAAGACCACCTTCTTTCCGCCATAGAGCATGACGTTAGGGCCGAGGCTGCCATGATGATAAAAGACATCGAGGCTAAAGCCAAGCTAGAGGCGGACAAGCGTGCCAAAGGCATTTTGGCCGTGGCCGTACAGCGTTGCGCTGTGGACCATGTGACAGAAACCAGCGTGTCTGTTGTGCAGCTGCCCAACGATGACATGAAGGGCCGCATCATAGGCCGCGAAGGCCGCAATATACGCACCTTAGAGTCGCTTACGGGTATAGACCTTATCATTGATGACACACCCGAAGCTGTAATTATCTCAGGTTTTGACCCTGTAAGGCGCGAAATTGCTAAAGTGGCCTTGGAAAAACTGGTGTCGGATGGCCGCGTGCATCCGGCCCGCATAGAGGAAATGGTAGAAAAAGCTAAAAAAGAAGTAGAATCTATCATCAGAGAAGAAGGCGAGGCCGCGTCCCTTGAAACGGGTGTACACAGCCTTCATCCTGAGCTTATACGTTTGCTTGGTAAAATGAAATATCGCACAAGCTATGGGCAAAATGTGCTTAAACACAGCATCGAAGTGGCACATCTGTGCGGCTTGATAGCAAGCGAACTAGGTGTTGACATAACATTAGCAAAAAGAGCAGGTCTTTTACATGATATCGGAAAATCTATTGACCACGAACAGGAAGGTAGCCATGTAACCCTTGGGGCCGCTGTCCTAAAGAAATACCGTGAGTCTGATATTATCATAAATGCTTGTGAAGCGCATCATGGTGATGTAGAAGCAACAAATATCGTCTCTGTCCTTGTTATGGCGGCGGATGCCATCAGTGCGGCACGCCCGGGGGCAAGGCGCGAAACGCTGGAATCTTACATCAAGCGTTTGCAAAAGCTGGAAGAAATTGCAAATTCCTTTGACGGTGTGGAAAAAACCTTTGCCATACAGGCTGGGCGCGAGCTTAGGCTTATCGTCCTGCCCGAAGAGGTGGATGACAGCGGCATGACACTTTTGGCCCGTGAAGTGGCTAAGAGAATTGAAAATGAAGTGTCATATCCTGGCAATATCAAAATAAACTTGATAAGAGAAACAAGGGCGATAGAATACGCGAAATAATAAACAAAAGGCAGGACTTTTCCTGCCTTTTGTCGTATATTGATACTAGATGATATGTATTCTTTATAGCAAGGAGTGATTATTATGAATCACGTGGAACATATCAACGAAAGAAAGCATCGCAAAATGGTCGAAAAGGCACAAAGATGTGTTGATAGTCATGTCAAGCAAGCCATGGCCGCCAGTTTTATACCCTTGGTATCGCTACCGGTGGTCTACGGCATATGCGCCAAAATGATTGTAAAGCTGGACAAAATCTTTGGCATACCCACCGCCAAAGGGTGGGATTCTGAGATAGTGCAGGATTTGATGGTGGGGGTTGTTGCCGCGCCCGCGCTGCTTATACCCGTGCTGGGCGCAGGCGTGGCGGCAGCTTATGTAAAATCTATCGGGGAGAACTATGCTAAGGCAGTTGCCACTGTGGTGGGCGCTTCTGCCCCGCAAGAGCTTAGTGACAGCAGATTTGTGGCCCGTCAAGTAAAAGAAGAACTGAGGAAGATACGCGCCCCGCAGCGTGATAAACAGCTTGCGCGGCCAAAAAACAGGGGAAGCAATAGTTATGAGTAAAATAAAATTAGAAACAAAAAGGCTAATTTTAAGATGCCAAGAAGAGCAAGACCTTAGCTTTTTATTGAAATTATGGACGGACGAAGAAATGACAAGATATATTGGCGGTCCCAGGGAGAAGGTAAAGCTGATTGATAGCTTTAACGAAGTGCAAGCAAACGGAGAAGATAAGTACGATTTGTGGTATGTTGCCTTAAAGGAAACAGGAGAGCTAATTGGGATGGCGGGCCTGCTTTTGAAAGAGATTGAAAATGAAAACTACCATGAGGTTAATTATATTATCGACAAAAAACATTGGAACAAAGGCTATGCAACAGAAATAGCGGCAGAAATAATATCGTATCATAAAGACGCTGACGGTATTGGGACATTTGTTGCAATAATTGATAAAAAGAACGTTTCATCAATAAGAGTGGCTGAAAATGTTGGGATGGCTTATTGGAAATCTATAACAAGAAGCGGCCTTGAAAAAGAGATATACAAATGCGAGCTTGATGGGGATGCGGCGTATGTTTAAAAGAAACATCATGAAAATTGTCCTGATGATATTTGCGGCGTTTTACATATTCTTGCTTGTGTCCTGGCTGGGTGGCGGCAGTCAAACATATAGCTTTACCCCCGTAGACCCGCCAGAGGAGATAATAAACCATTGGCGGCAGGTTGACCCCGCATCCCAGGTGCCCATCCGCAGTTTTCGCGTGGATGCCGAAGGCTCGCCCTTTGATGGCGAGATAGTCACATTCTTTGGATATCTCATAATTTATGTCGGCGGGGATATGCACGTATATTTCATGCGCGGCAACCGCCTGTTTTTCAACGTGGAGATAAGCACAACCCATGGCAGGATGGCCGTTGACGGTATGCGAGAATTTGGTTTTGGGCGCGCCGCAGCAAGATATTACGACCCTGTGATATGGCAGGACAGCCAGCAAAACCCTGTGCCGCCGCCTGGAAGCATAACAGAGGAAGAGGCCCGCGCCCTGCGCTATCTTCTTACCGTAGCCATCTTAAATTTCGGCTTTATGCCATCAATGCCGATGGTCAGCATCTTTGGTGTTGCACTGTTTGCTGCCGGCATCGCACATATAATAATTACCCGCCGTTTTAAGATGCGTGGCGAAGAAAGGCCCAGCACATTGCGCTACAGGATGCTTGACTTTGCCTTTGCGTTTACCATAACGGTGCATATAAGCATGTTTGTGCTATGGAGGTTGCCATGAGGATTGCCCTTGCTATTTTTGCTGTCATTTTGATACTTTTGCTTGCAGCAAGATGCAGCAGCGGCAGTGAAGCATATGAGTTTTCATGGGTTAGAGGCAATGAAACTATCAGCGCATTGCGCCAGTTTTACGAAATTGAGGAAATCTTTTGGTTTACCGAAGAGGGTGTTAGCTTTCGCGGCCGCATTATCAATGCCGAAGATTCGCCTTTTGACGGTGAGGTTATAGTCTTTTTAGGCGAAGGCATCATGATATTTCGTGAATATAAATATACATACCAAATTTTAGGCAACCGTCTGTTTTTCGACATACAAATAGATGCGCCTGATGGTATGATAATTATAGAGGATATGTGGGCCTTTGGCTTTGGGCGCGCCGCCGCGCAAATTAACAACCCCCTGCACTATCTCTTCACCGTAGCTATTTTGCACCATACCCTTTACAGCTTTTTGCCGAGGGTAAATCCATGGGTAGTTACCATAGTCATTGCGGCATTCTTTATATATGTAGCTTTTAACAAGAAGCTTAGCGAAAAGCAAAACGCCTTTCTCGTCAAGCTTTTTTCCACCATAGTTCTTATGATAGGCATGTTGCACCTAGCAAATATGATTTGGAGGTTTTGAATGACACTTTTAGAAGCAATTATCCTTGGCATCGTCCAAGGTCTGGCAGAATTTTTGCCCATATCCAGCAGCGGACATTTAGCCCTTGGCCAGCTGCTTTTTGGCATTGAAGACAATAACATGGCCTTTATTATTGTGGTGCATATAGGCACGTTGATACCTGTTGTTATAGTTTACCGCCAGGCCATCTGGGAGCTTATTAAAAAACCCTTCCAAAAGATGACATATTTGCTTATCCTTGCCACCGTCCCCGCCGCCATTGTCGCCATCTTCTTTGAGGATGCCATTGAAGCCGCGCTGGGCTCGCTGGGCTTTCTTGCCGTGGGCTTTATCGTCACCGGCGCGGTGCTTATCGCAACGGACAGGCTGCGCAAAACCACCAAAAGGTCTGATGAAATTACTTATCTGGATGCCCTTTTGATAGGCGTAGCCCAGGCTGTGGCTGTTTTTCCCGGCATTTCGCGCAGCGGCAGCACCATCACCGCCGCCCTTTCCCGCGGCATAAACCGCGAAGATGCGGCAAAATTTGTCTTCCTTATGTCCATCCCCGCCATTTTGGGCGCGCTTTTGATGCAAATTTTGCATGTGGTGCGCGGCAATATTTTGCTGGAAGACCTTAATTTTGTCACCCTTGGCGCAGGCTTTCTTGCCTCTGCGCTATCGGGCTATCTGGCCATAAACTTTATGCTGGCCGCCATCAAAAAGGCCAAATTAAGTTATTTTGCATATTATGTGCTAACGCTGGCGGCTGCAATAATTGTTGGCTTGCTTATTTTCTAGGACATAGCAGAAATGGGGATGATAGGCTAGATGGAAGTGGCCAAATAGCACTGTTTTCTTACGTAGGGGCGAACTGCGTTCGCCCGAAACATCCGTCATATCAATGCTTCATGATAGGCGAACACAGTTCGCCCCTACTATTATCGGCGCACGGTAGCCACTCCTGGCTTGATAAAAAAATTGCTTTAAGGCTTCAAATGTTGTATACTGAAGAAAACTGTCATTAGGGGTTGAGAGCATGGGAATTTTCAACATAGATGGGCCTTTTTACAAAATAGGCAGCACTATCGCTGATATACTGATAATAGGCCTGATGTGGCTTTTGCTTGCTGTGCCCATTTTCACCATAGGTGCATCCACCACAGCCGCATATTATGTCTTCACAAAAAGGGTAAGCGGCAAAGAGGGATATCTTTGGCGGGACTTTTGGCAGTCCTTCCGCCAAAACTTCCTCACGGCCACAGCCGTTTGGCTGACGATATTGGTGGTTTACGCCGTCCTCGCCTTCAATGTGCTAAACGCAAACCTCGCAGAGGGCTTTGTAAATATTTTGCTTGTAACACAGTTTATCATCTTTGTACAAATTTCTTTCATAGCCATGTACGCTTTCCCCCTCATTTCACGCTTCGAGATGGGCTATCGCACTGTGTTTAAAACCGCCTTTTTCCTGGCAAACCGTCATATCCTGCTTACAATAGCAAATGCTGTCTTGCTTGCCGTTGCTATCGTCCTCTCCCTTGTTCAGCCTGTTTTTGCGATACCTGCCATCGGGCTATATCTTCATTTTTCGTCATTTTTTATCCTGCTCGCCTTTAAAAAATATCGGCCGGATTTAGACGAGATGGTCGATACGGGGGCATTGGGGCCATTAAATCTTGATGACAACAAAAAAACAGCTATTTTAGATTTGGACGCCCTAAAGAAGATAGAGGAAAGTAAAAAATAATATAGCATTTCTATAGAAAAACCGCCATTGTTATATGGCGGTTTTTATGTTTTATGGCCTATAAAATTGTACCACAACATCGTAGCTTTCGTAGCTGCCCTCTATCTCAAAGTCCCTTCGTAAACGAAAAAGTCCCGCGTCTTGGGTTGGAAAATTCTCCAAAAACACAATAAAATCCATGCTTCTTTGGGGAAGAACTGTAAAAACCGTAAAGGGAAGGCTTGCACCGGGATGCAAGGGCACATCTTGCCAAAAATATCTGTTAAAAAATTCTAGGCTATATTCTGTATTAACCCTGATGGTATAGTCAGTATCATTTATAAAGGTTATCACCATGCGGCCGCTTCTGGGTTCAAATTCTTTAATTTCCAGACGTATCTCCGAAGATAATGGGTGGCTTACAAGAGACCTCGCGGCAACTGTTTCATCGGATGCAGTAGCTTCGCGATACAGCCTGTGCAGGCTATCATTGCGTATAAGAAGGCCTGCATAATCTAGCCCCCGCTGTGCCGCTTGTGCCACATTGGCCAAAATTATGCCACGCGCCCTCTCCTCGCTCATAAGAAGGCAAGTTTGCCCATACGCCGGATGCTGCGCCGAAGCTTGCAGCGAGGCTTCAATAAGGTCATAATTGCCATTTACAAAGAAAAACCTGGTGCTGCCACCAAGCCCCACATCGTAGATAATTTTAAGCTCTCCCATGGTGCCATTTTCCAGATAGTGCATTAAATATCTATCAAAATTGTTTAAAATCCATAAATCAGACCGTGGCAGCACCGCAAAGCCTTGTATATCCATATCGCTGGCGATAAATCCACCCGTGGAAATGCCGCCTTCGTTCATTATAAATAAAAAGCTATCCGCAGGCACTATCATTTCAGATATATGCCCAATTTCGTCATATACCTCGTGCAAGTCCTCGCGAAAGTGGTATAATGGAAAAGCAGTTAGAAAAATATCATTATGGTTATCATCATCATTATCATTATCATAATAGCTCGCTTCATCGTCAATGGGTGATGTGCCAAACACAAAGTATTCTTGGGCGGCTTCTCTGTGTATCACAGGCTCATATAACGCATCGCGCGGTGCAAAGCTGTCCATATTTAACAAAATGGACAGGGCCAAAAGACCAAAGCAAACAAAAGACACCGATGCAAACAACACCACTTTTTTCATAGCTTTCCACCTTCCTAAGAAACATCCCTATGTTAAGTATACCAAAACAGCAATTACATATCAAGCATAGACGCAAACTTCACAAAAAATTCATATCTCTCTTTTAATTATGTGTTATAATAGGTTTAGAAAGCAGAGGTATGCCATGAATAATAGCAGAATTTTAATTGTAGATGATGATAAAAATATCGCAGAACTTATCGCGCTGTATCTGCACAAAGCAGGCTACGATACAAGGCAGGTACATAGCGGCGATGCTGCCGTGACAGAATTTGCAGCCTATGCACCCCATCTGATGCTGCTGGATTTAATGCTGCCCGAAATAGGTGGCTTTGATATATGCAAAAAAATACGCAAAACATCTTCTGTGCCCATAATTATGCTGACGGCCAAGGGTGAGGTGTTTGACAAGGTGTTGGGCCTCTCGTTAGGTGCTGATGACTATATCGTAAAGCCTTTTGACGGCAAAGAGCTTGTAGCCCGCGTTGGGGCGGTGCTGCGGCGGTATAGCAGGGCAAATGCCGCCGAAGATGATGCCCAAGCTATCCACATCTCAAATCTTTCCATCAACCACGCAACTTATACTGTGACATATCACGGCCAAGTTTTAGAATTGCCGCCAAAGGAGTTTGAGCTGCTGTATTTCCTGCTTTCTCACCCCGGTAGGGTGTTTACAAGGGACCAGCTGCTGGACAACATATGGGGTTACGAATTTTTCGGCGACAGCCGAACGGTGGATGTACACGTTAAGCGCATTAGGGAGAAGTTGGACCGCAATGACACTTGGAGCATCAAAACCGTTTGGGGCGTGGGATATAAGTTTGATGAAGACAAGGAAGGCTATCCGTAGGGGCGGCTTGTAGCCGCCCGTTAATGAAATGCCGCGTATTCCGTAACGTGCCGATGTCGCTTAATAAGCGGGCGGCTGTAAGCCGCCCCTACATTAGTATTGAGGTTTTGCTTTACAGTGCGCCGTGTAGTACATATGCGTAGGGGCGGCTTGTAGCCGCCCGCATATGCAGTGA
>WQVI01000072.1 GCA_009781625.1 Defluviitaleaceae bacterium
CGGGCCATGGCCTCGGCCTCGGTAACGGGCTGATTCGCGCCCAAGCCGCCGCAGACGATTACCATAGCCTGGGGATTGCGCGCAAGATAATCCAAAGCAGTGTCCAGTCGGCTTGCCAAATGCCCGCCAACCTCGCCATCTCGAAGCCCGGCACCCAGCACTATCACCACATCTTCGTTATAATTTACATAGCCAAGATTGCCGTAAATTGCTAGAAAAGCCGTAAAAACAACGGGTACAACGCAAGCGGCCCCGATGGCGATGTGGATTTTGCGTGGTATTTTATGGAAAAAAGCTGCATAAAGCAAAATGGCTGCCGCTAAGGCAACCTGAATTGTATGGCCATGATGCCAGGCCGCTAAGCCCAGCAATATCACATTTATAAGCAATAGCGCGCCAATTGCGAAGATAATTTTTCTCATTTTCTACACCCCAAGAACCTGTTTACCATCTCCATTCCGACGCCTTTTCGGCTTGTTTTCCCCATGGCCGCGTTGCGCATTCCTAGCAGATATTTCTTTATATGCGTCGTCGCGCGCGCCTTGCCCTGGGAAAAAACCCTCGAAAATTCGCCGAAAGCGAGATAGTAAACAGGTTCTAAAACTCTTTGTCAAATTCTTTTGCCTGCTCGCGATTTAGGTCATCGCTGTAAATTTCAGATTCTATAAATCTGCCCGTTACATTTGCAAGATAGCCGGGTTTTAGCTCCATTGCCATAAATGCCGGGTGGTTGCGCCCATTACAATCGGTGATATTGAACTTACTTGCCGCTACAAAGCCAAATCGAGGATAATAATCCGGATGGCCAAAAAATAGTATTGCGCCATGGCCCAGCCCGCGCGCCTTGTCAATGGAATACCTCATCAAAGCACTGCCGATGCCCTTGTGCTGATGCTGTGGGCAAACGCTTAATGGGCCAAAGTTTAGCACCGCGACTTTCATGCCGTCGGACTGCAAAATATGCGCATAACTGTAAATGACATGACCAACTATCTTGCCGTCAATCTCCGCCACAAAATTCAAATCCATTATCCCGTCTTTTTTGCGCAGCTGGTGTACCATATAATGTTCCATGGGGCAGTCAACTTTAGACCGCTCAAGCCTGTCGGGGCTGCTAAAGGCGGCGCGTGTCAGCTCTTCAACGATGCGGTGGTCTAACCGTGTTTCCAGGCGTATGTTAATATTATCCATTGCAGACATGCTCAATAATCTCACCCACCAAGGCCGCATCTTGCTCCATGCCCGGCTCCGAATTTGTCATCACAACAACGCCGCTTTGCCCCTCGTAATGGGCGCGAAGCTTGCATTGCATACCAACGCCCCAGCCTTGGGAGAAGAAACAGGGCGCGCCGGCCTTGTCCTTCACCAAAAACACGCCCAGCCCGGCATATTCGGCGCAGCCATAAGGCGACAGCATAAACTTTGCCATTTCTTGGCTTAATATCGTCCCATCCTTGCCATGATAGGCATTTATAATGTCAATAACGATGCGCGCCAGCTCGTTTGTGGTTGTCCACAGGGCGGCACCCTCTATATTTGGATATTGCGCCCTAATTTCATCTACAATTTCGCCATTATTACCGTGGCCAACGGCGCAATCGGCCAAAGAAACGCCATCAGGCGGGTTTTTGCCAATCTCCCAGAAAAACGTGCGGGTCAACCCAAGAGGGTCAAAGACAAGCCGCTTTGCAATTTGCGGCACCGCTTCGCCAAGGACATCTTCCAGCACCTGGGCTATAACGCAAAATCCCGTGTCAGAATATTCAAATTCCGTTTCGGGGGCATAGCCAATCCGGGCTTTCCTCAGTATATCAATGGGGTGGGGGATGTCATCGCCTTGCTTATGCGGGTTAAAACTGTCTTCGCAATCATAAAATCCCCCTTGGTGCGCCAGCAAATTTGCCAGCGTCACCTTATTTTGGCTGGTTAATTCGCTATCGGTGATTTTCCACGAGGTCAGATATTCATTTACATCCCTATGCAAGTCCAAAACGCCATCCTGCGCCAATCTAAGCACACACAGCGAAGTAACCATCTTGCTAATAGAACAAGCATGAAAAATAGAATTTTCATTTACGGCCTTATCCGTGCCGGCCTCAAGGGTGCCAAAATGCTTGCTGTACGCAATTTTTCCGTCGGCAAAATGCGTGATGCTAACGCCGGGCACATTAAAGCGGCTCATTCTTTCAGGTATATTCATTTATCAGTCTCCGTAAAATATCCGCAATTCTTCTCGTCGGTGCAGCTTATCTTCTTGCTTTTCGTGCCCTTCTCCACCAGCGGCTGGCCGCAACGTGGGCAAGGCTGGCCTGTGGGGCGGTTCCAAGACATAAAGTCGCAAACAGGCTCGGCTTGGTTGTTTTCGCAGCCAAAATATATGCGGCCTTTCTTGGTCTTTTTAATTTGTACGCGCCCATCACAAAGAGGACAGGCAACGCCGGCGTCCTCAAAAAGAGGCTTGGCGTTGCGACAATCCGGAAAACCGGGACAGGCCAAAAAGCGGCCATATCTGCCAAATTTTATCACCATATTGCGGCCGCAGTTTTCACACACAACATCGGTAACTTCGTCCCGCACCTCAATTTCGCCGATGCTTTCCTCGGCAATTTTCAGCTTGGTTTTAAAAGGCGGATAAAAATCGCGCATCACGTCTTTCCATGCAATTTCGCCGTCTTCCACCCTGTCCAGGGTTTCTTCCATGTTGGCGGTAAAATCTATGTCCACGATATGTTCGAAATTTTCGGTCATTATGTTGTTTACGATGGCGCCAAGCTCTGTGGGATACAGGGCTTTTTGCTCTTTGCTAACATAGCCCCGGGCGGTTATTGTGGATATCGTTGGCGCATATGTTGAGGGGCGACCAACGCCATTTTCTTCCAGAGCCTTCACCAGGGACGCTTCCGAATATCTCGGCGGCGGCTGTGTAAAATGCTGGCTGGGCGTAATTTTCACAAGGGCAAGCTTTTCGCCTACTTCAAGCTCCGGCAGGCTTTTCGCGGCCTCTTCTTCCTCTTCCTTGCTAAGGTACACCTTCTTGTAGCCCTCAAATTTTAATATCGACCCACTGGCATTAAAAATTTGCTTATTGTTTTCAATTTTCACCGCAACTGTGTCAAAGACGGCAGGGGTCATAAGGCTGGCCAGAAAACGCCGCCAAATAAGGCGGTATAGGCGGTATTGGTCGCGGGACAGGCTGTCCTTGATGTCCTCGGGATTAAAATGCACATAGCTTGGCCGTATGGCTTCATGGGCATCCTGAGAGCCGCGCTTTGCCTTAACTTCGGGCTTGGTTTTAACGGCATAAGCCGCGCCAAAAGTTGACGTGATATATTCTTTGCCCGTCGCAAAGGCTTCATCGGCAATTCTGGTAGAATCCGTGCGGATATACGTCACAAGGCCCACGGTGCCGTGGCCCGCCACCGCCACGCCCTCGTAAAGCTGCTGGGCTATCATCATAGTTTTGCGCGTAGCAAAATTAAGCTCGCGGCCTGCCTCTTGCTGCAATGTGGATGTGGTAAAGGGCGGATTAGGCTTGCGCTGCCTTTGGGATTTTTTAACATCCTGCACCACAAAATCGCCCTTCTCAACGGCCTTTAGCACGGCCTTTGCATCCGCCTCGCTGGAAAGCTTCTTTTTCTTGCCGTCCATGCCGTGATATTTGGCCTCAAACTGCTTTTTCTTGGCATTTGCCAGCATGGCTTCTATTGTCCAATATTCCTCGGGGGTGAAATTGTCAATTTCTTCCTCACGGTCGCAAATAATTTTTAGGGCTACGGACTGCACACGCCCTGCGGAAAGGCCTTTCTTCACCTTTTTCCACAATAGCGGCGAAATGCCGTATCCCACAATCCTATCCAGCACCCGGCGCGCTTGCTGCGCGTCAACAAGGCGCATGTCCACGGCCCGCGCCTCTTTTACGGCCTTTTTCACCGCCGTTTGCGTTATTTCGTTAAAGGTGATGCGGGCGGTTTTTTCGGGATCCACCTTCAAGGCGTGCATCAAATGCCAGGAAATGGCTTCGCCTTCTCTGTCCGGGTCAGTCGCGAGATAGACTTTTGCCGCGGCCTTGGCCTCTTTGCGCAGCTTCGCCAAAAGCTCTCCCTTGCCGCGTATGGTGATGTATTTTGGTTCAAAGTCGTTTTCAGGCTCTATGCCCAGCTCGCTTTTTGGCAAATCCCGCACATGGCCCATGCTGGCCTCAATTTTATAAGATGGCCCCATAAACTTTTTCAGCGTCTTGGCCTTGGCAGGGGATTCCACAATTACTAAATTTTTGCTCTTCGTTTCCTTCTTCGACATTTCGCACCTTCTAACTCTTGATATACTTCTGGCCGGGCAGTTTTTTAATATGCCCTGCAAGCTCTATATTTAACAATATTCTATTCGCGTCCGCGATATTTAGCCCTGTTTTATACAGGATATAGTCCACAGAAGCGGGGTCATAATTTATACAAGCATACACCAAAGCTTCCTCGGTTGCAAGAGATATTTTTTGCGGAATTTCGTCGGGGGCGTCGTCATGGCCTATTTTTAGGGCCAAAAAAATATCTTCGGGGGCCGTCAACATATGCGCGCCTTGCTTTATAAGCTCGTTTGTGCCGGCACTTTTCTTGTCGGTAATTCTGCCGGGCACGGCGAAAACATCCTTGCCCTGTGCCAGGGCGTGGTCTACGGTGGTTAACGTGCCGCTTTTCGCACCCGCCTCTATAACAACAAGCACATCCGCCATGCCCGCAATTATGCGATTTCTGGCGGGGAAGGACCATTTTTGCGGCCTAAAGCCCGGGAAATGCTCTGTTACAAGACAGCCATTGTCTGGAATTTGTCGATATAGCTTATGATTTTCGGCGGGATAGCACACATCCACGCCGCAGGGCAGCACCGCGCAGGTTTCGCCGCCCGCGGCCAAAGCCGCGCTATGGGCCTTAGCATCCAGGCCGCGGGCCATGCCGCTGACAACAACAACACCCGCCGCCGCAAGCTCTCCCGCCAGCATTTCCGCCGCCTGTCTGCCGTACTGCGTGTTATCCCGGGCACCCACAATAGCCACGGCCGGTTTATCGGGCTTTGGCAGCCGCCCCATCACAAAAATGCCCAAAGGCGCGTCGGGTATGGTCGCAAGCCTCTTGGGATAGTCCCCGTGCTTATACGAAATAAAGCGCGCATCGCCCGTAAAAGCCGCTTTGGTTCGGTTTACAAGCTCTGCAAGATAGTCGGTATTGGCATTGGGCACCTGTCCATTGCGAAACACCCCTTCCGCGCTCCCATGGCGCGCCAAAAGCTCCCAGGGCCTATGTATTCCCAGAGATGCAAGCCACAGGATGAAGGCATCTTCGCGGGTCACAAAGCACCTCGCGACTGCCCTAATGCATTTTCAAAAGCGGCAAGGCTACGTGTTGCAATCAATTCTTCCGGAAAGCCAATTTCTGTAAGCATATCTACTGCCAGTCCAAATTCGCCCACATCAAAGCAAATATGGGCATCAGAGCTTGCGATAACAGCGACGCCCGCCTCGGCGCAAAGCTGCGCCAGCTTCATGTTTGCTGCCCTTTGGTTAGGTCGAGAGCGCAATGCCGCCGTGTTTATCTCAACCATCTTGCTATGGGCCTTTGCCGCGGCAACAACCTCGCGCCAGTCAAACTCCAGCCCACATCGCACAGGATGCCCCAAAATATCAACTTTTGGCCGCGACAGCACATTGATGTACATCTGCGTGTTTTTAACAATATCGCCATCACGAAAGCCGTCAAAATAGTGCAGAGAGGCGATGACAACCTCTTTTGTGCCTAAAATATATTCGTCAAAAGTTTGTAAATTAGGATGGCTCCAAATGGACAGGGGCATCTCAGACCCCGCCAGCCTGCCGTCAAAGCCTGTTATGTCAATTTCTATGCCATTAAAAACGCGCACGCCCCGCATAAATTTCGGCATATTTTCGGGCTTTAGGTGGTTTTCTAAATTATATTTGCGCTTGGACATTAGCCATGGCAGTTGCAACCCAAAATGGTCTGTCATTGCAATGGCCTCAAGGCCCTTTTCTGCCGCTATCATCGCATTTTCCGCCACTGTTGAATATGCGTGCCCCGTAAAAATTGTATGGGTATGGGCGTCTACTTTTAAATTATACATTTTGCACCTCGAAGCTATCAAAATTCTAAAACAATCACGGATAAGGCCAATATAGAGCTTGCCAGCAAAAAGAACCAAATGATGCCAAGCTTGCTAAAACGCAAACCGCGTATTAGCCATGCGACTGTAATAATAGTTAAAAATATTAAAGGGTATACGAAGCCCAACATCATATCTGACAAATCCCCACGAAATCCAAAAGCTGCCATCAGGTTCTGCTGAAAGCCGGAAGTGTGCCGCCAGGTATATCTAATGAGGGTAAATGCGCCAAATGCAGCAACAATGAGCATGGCGACCCTTCCTATCAAATTGCCTGTTTTCATTGCTGTCCCTCATTTTCTATAAGCTGCAAGGCAAATTCCACGATGTCGTCGCCATAGCTGTCATGCTCGATATCCGGCGTGATGCCGATGTTATGGACGGTTGCGCCCGAAGGTGTTTCAATTAGGATGACAGTTGCTCGCACAGCATAGCCGCCCCGCAACGGCAGGGTGGCTTGCCCAATGCCCTTGCCATATGTCAATTCGCCAACAACGGTAACATTATCCAAATTCTCATGCAGGGCCATGATAAGGCCCTCAGCGGCACTTGCGGTACGCTGGTTTTGCAAAATTATGATGCTGCCAAATTCAAAAAACTGGTCGCCCCTAGAAATACGCTGATTTCCAAAGACATTCCAGCCAAAAAGGTGCCAGCGGGCCGTCTCGTAGCCTACGGTTGCGCCTCGCGGCAAAAATTGTTCTGCAATAATTTGAAAATCGTCCAGCACGCCGCCGTTGTTGCCGCGCAAATCTAAAATCAAGTCGTCAAATTGGTTTATCTCTTCGCGGTTGTCCATCACAAATTCCCGCACATAGGAGGAAATGTTGGGCAGGAAAAGATAGCCCACGCCGGGCGCAATCTCGAAAAACTCTGCGGTTTCTGCTCGCGTCCGCACGCCTTCTATCTGGCGTATGCGCGCCGCGGGCGTGTATTGAAATGTATACACATCCCCGTCAACCTGCCTAATTTGCTGGGTCACAATAGCTATCACCAAATTATCAAAATTGCGCGCGTAGCTTTCGGGCTGTATGCCGTGGGCGGCAAAAAGCTCGTCCAGCGTGTCCGTGTGGATATAGTGATGGGCTATCAGGTTTTTAAACAGCAAATAGTCATAATTCGTGTAAATTACGGCGGTTAGCCCGCCTGCCAGCAGCGCAATTATAGCCAGGGAAATTATCTTAAAACGCAAAAACTTCTTCTGTATGCGGTCCATTGGCGTCAAATACTGTCTTCTCTTGCTTCTAAACATATGGGCAACCCCTTTCTTCTTTACATTATAATCCTTTTGTGGTATCATTGCAACAAGCACATGAGACGAGGTGACTAATTTTGCAAAAAGAACGCAGATATAAGCTAATTGCGCAAAACAGAAAGGCGCGGCATGACTATTTTATCGAAGAAACCTTCCAAGCGGGCATAGAGCTTTTCGGCATGGAAGTGAAGTCCCTTC
>WQVI01000073.1 GCA_009781625.1 Defluviitaleaceae bacterium
ATGCGCGTGGCAAAGCCGCGGCCATTACGGCCGATAACGCCGGCCATCTGGGTTTCTTTACACACGGCCACACAGCGGTTGCACAATATGCATTTTGTGTTATCACGCGTAATGGCCTTTGAGGAAAGGTCCGGCGCGGGTGTGATGTTATTTTTCTCGTCGCGGAAGCTGGTGTTTTGATAGTGATATTGCTCTGCGCCATATTCAAAGGACAGGGTTTGAAGCTCGCAATTGGTGCTGCGCGCGCAGGAAAGACAGTCCATGCGGTGATGGGACAGCAAAAGCTCCAGATTGGTCTTTACAGATTGGCGCACTCTTGGAGAATTAGTCGAAATCTCCATGCCATTGGACACAGGGAATTTACACGCCGCCGCAAGATTTTTCATGCCTTTTACCTCAACTATGCAAATGCGGCAAGCCCCAATTTCGTTAATTTCTTTCAAAAAGCACAGCGTGGGTATGCGTATACCAACGCGCCGCGAGGCTTCCAGGATGGTAGCACCCTCAGGTGCCTGAATTTCTACGCCATTTATTTTCAATGTGACTGTTTTTGTCATTTCAGCAGTCGCCATAGTCATTACACCTCCAATTTAAATGATTCCAGTTTATACGATGTCAATAGCACTGATTTTCGGCGGACATTTTTCGTAGCACAGGCCGCATTTGATGCACACATCTTGGTCTATCACATGCATTTGCTTTTTCTCGCCATGTATGCAATTTACAGGACAAACGCGCACGCACATGCCACAACCGATACACTTTTCATTAATGACATAGCGCACCAAGTCTGTACAAACCCGCGCCGGGCAGCGATGGTTTTGGATATGCTCTATATATTCATCACGGAAATGCTCCAAGGTCGATAATACGGGGTTAGGCGCAGTTTGGCCAAGGCCGCAGAGAGAATTTTCCTTGATGTAGTAGGCAAGCTCTTTCATCTCGTCCAAATCTTCCATCTTACCCTTGCCCTGAGAGATTCTCTCCAAAATCTGGTATAATCTCTTTGTGCCTACGCGACATGGTGTGCATTTGCCGCAGCTTTCATCCACGGTAAACTCCAGGAAAAACTTGGCAATGTCAACCATACAGTTGTCTTCGTCCATAACGATAAGACCGCCGGAGCCCATCATAGAGCCAAGCGCAAGCAGATTGTCAAAATCTATCACGGCGTCATATTGAGATTCCGGAATACAGCCACCAGACGGTCCACCCGTTTGTGCCGCTTTAAATTTCTTGCCATTTGGTATGCCGCCGCCAACTTCTTCAACAACTTCGCGCAGGGTGATGCCCATAGGCACCTCAATAAGTCCTACGTTCTTAACTTTACCGGCTATAGCGAAAACTTTAGAGCCCTTGGACTTCTCAGTGCCCAAAGAAGCAAACCAAGCCGCTCCGCGCAACAAAATTTGTGGGATATTGGCCAGTGTTTCCACATTGTTGATGATGGTGGGCTTACCCCAAAGGCCTTTAACAGCCGGATACGGCGGGCGTGGAACAGGTTCGCCGCGGCCGCCTTCAATAGACATCAGCAAAGCCGTTTCTTCACCGCACACAAACGCGCCTGCACCCGGCTTTATCTTCACATCAAAGTCAAAACCAGAACCAAAGATGTCTTTGCCCAACAGGCCCTTTTCTCTGGCCTGTCCAATGGCTATTTCAAGACGCTTTATAGCAATTGGATATTCCGCGCGCACATAAAGATAGCCAAAATCCGCACCAATAGCGTAACCAGCTATGGCCATGGCTTCAAGGACGGCATGAGGGTCGCCCTCTAAGATAGAACGATCCATAAACGCGCCCGGGTCGCCTTCGTCGCCGTTACAAACGATATATTTTTGCCCGGCAGGCTGCGCCGCCGCAAAGCTCCATTTCATGCCCGTAGAAAAACCCGCGCCGCCGCGTCCGCGTAGGCCCGATGCCTTCAGAAGGTCTATCACTTCTTGAGGTTTCATCTCCGTAAGCACTTTCGCCAGTGCCTGATAGCCGTCATGGGCTATGTATTCTTCAATTATTTCAGGGTCCAAAATACCGCAGTTTCTTAGGGCTACACGCAGCTGCTTTTTGAAAAAGCCCGTGTCCTCAAAAGGAATGATTTCATCGCCCTCGAAGGCTTCGCTGTAAACAAAGTCCCGCACCACATTGCCCTTCATAATATGTTCGTCAAAAATCTTTTCGGCTTTGGCCATGTCAACCTGCTCGTAGAAAATGCTATCCGGATAGAGGATAACAACAGGCCCAACGGCACAAAGGCCGAAACAGCCCGTCTTTACAACCTTAACAACATCAGACTTGCCATTTTCAGCCGCTCTCTCTTCAAACATTGCAATAAGCTTGCCCGCATCACCCGCAAGACAGCCTGTAGAAGCACATACCACGATATGATGCTCGTGAGGATGCGCCGCAATATCTTTTTTAACTTGCTCTACCAAATTTTCAGGCAGCTTGTGCAAGTCATGCGCCCAAAAGCGCAAATCTATGTTTACTTTAGAATTATCTCGTATTGCATTTAATTGTTCTAAGCTTTTAATCATCATTGCTTAACCTCCTTTATCTCTATTCTTCGCTCTTAGGATACTGGGCCAAAACCCCTGCCACGTCATCGCTGTATATCTTGCCATGCACGTCCTCATTTATGGTAAGAACGGGTGCAAGGCCGCAAACGCCTATACAACGGCAGCCATCCAGCGAAAACAGCATATCCTCGGTACATTCGCCCGGTGCAATGCCCAGCTGACGCGCAAATTGATCCAACACAGCACCGGCACCTTTAACGTAACAAGCCGTGCCCATGCAAATGTTGATTTTATACTTGCCTTTCGGCGTCAGGAAAAATTGAGAATAAAATGTGGATGTGCTGTACACTTGCTCTATCGGCAAATCAAGTCCTTCAGCAATTTTCACCTGCACTTCGGGCGGCAGATAGCCAAAAACCTCTTGTGCTTCTTGAAGCACGCCTATCAGCGCACCTTTTACCGGCTTAAACTTCTCAATAATTTCGGACAGGCGCGCAAATTGCTCTGCCGTAAAAACAGGAGCCTTCGTAGCCATAAAATCATCCCTTTCATCATGTATTATTTAAAGCCGATGAAGCATTGTGTCAATCCAAGTCAAAAATCATTTCAAGCTTCGCCCCAAAAGCTACTTGAACCATGTATCTTTCGGGCTCGCTTTCAATGTATTTGACATAGGATTGGCACTTACATACTTTTATCGGCCATATAAAATGCCTACTTTACAGCAAATTATTTCCTAAGCAATCTTAACACAAATTTGTTAAAAAAGCAACAATAAAATTAGGGGTGTCGGCATATACAAATCATGGGAACACAAAGGGTGTGCTTGTCTCCCCGCCTGACAGCCGTTGACAAGTACACCCTCCCAAACCGCAAGACGGCCTGTGAGTATATGATAACTCACCCGGGCCTGCTTGTCAAGCCACAAAAGCGGAGGTGAGTATTTTTATACCATTCGTGCCGAGGGCACGACACAATTAAATGTACAGTTCAAGTATAACCAAAAGCTTGGGGTGTAGAATAGTGTTCTCAAAAGTCCGTCGTATTTTCGGCGGACTTTTATATACTCAAAAAAAATTTATTTTACCTATTGACATAATGTGCAATACACAGTATAATGTAATTAACAATAAAATGGAGGTGACAATATTGAAGAAAGATGAATTGTTGTTAGGTCTGCTGCAAGAGATGCGCAGAGGCACGCTAATTCTCTGTGTTTTAGCCAAGCTGCGCCAACCAGCTTATGGATACAGCCTTATAGCCGAGCTATCAAAAACAGGCATATCCATCGAAGCCAACACCCTATACCCCCTACTTAGACGTTTAGAATCCCAGGGACTTCTTGAAAGCGCGTGGAACACCACCGACGGCGCAAAGCCGCGGAAATACTACGCTACAACCGATTTCGGCAAAGATATTTTGCTTGAGCTTAAATTCCACTGGCAAAAAACCGTGGATAGTATGGAGAATATTATGAAGGAGAGCATGTTATGAAAAATGATTTGAAAGAGCGTTATATTTACGCAGTTACCCGCCACCTGCCCGTGAAGGTTCAGGCGGATGTTGAAAGAGAACTGGAGGGCCTTATCTCAGAAATGTTGGACGAGAGGCGCGGCAATAATAGCGCCCCAAGCGAACAGGATTTGCGGGATGTGCTAACCGAGCTTGGCACGCCGGAGGAATTGGCACTGAAATATTGCGGTGACGAGCGCACGGCATTAATAAGCGGCACATATTTCCTTATGTACAAGCGCATTTTGGGCATTGTGCTGCCAATTGTTGCGGCGTCAATCGCCGGTTTAAGCATCATAGGGTTTATTTTGGGCACAGAGATACTGCACATCAATATGCCTTTTATCAATATCACAGCCGGCTACAACCCCCTATTGATGATGTTTCCAAACATTATAGGAACGATGATACAGGCCTTTGCCATCATCACAATCATCTTCGCCGTGCTGGATTACAGAAAAGCAAAGCTCACAGATGGTGATATGTTGACAAACTTGCCGGAAATGCCTGATACAAAAACGAAAATAAAGCCGGGCGAGGTTGTTTTCGGCATCATCTTCTCTGTGTTCTTCGCAATCCTACTCATTGGCTTTCCGCAAATTATCGCCGTATGGTCGGAAGACACCGGCTGGATACCTGTTTTTGATGTTGCAGTTCTTCGTGGCCTCTGGCTGCCTATTATATCTTGGGTGGTTATCACCATCATCGCGGAAGTCGTGAGATTGATAGAGGGGCGTATCACCACGCGTCTGGCAGCTGTCACAACAGTGGCCAATATCCTTATTGCCATCTGCGCAATAGTAGTTTTCGGCGGCTTTGGCAGCAACGAATTGATAAACCCTGCTTTTGTAAGCTTTATGGAAGGCATATTTGCGACCACGGAAGTTACCTGGCTATTAGAGGCATTTGCGCAAATTAACCTTGTCCTGCTTGGCATTATCCTGATTGCCCTTGCCATTGAAACAATTTATACGCTTGTAAAAGCCTTTTTGTCAAGACGCTCGTAGTGCCATGGGCGTCTTGACAACAGCTTAAATCCTCGGTATAATAGCATTATCGGGGGTGTCAGCATGAAAAAGTTTGAAAACGAGCTGGTTGTGGCAGTGCTTTCAACCGATAGCAGCGGCAAGGTGCTAAGTAAGGCCTTGATAGGCTCTTACGTTATCATACCAAAACGCCATGTTGAATCGCCTTTTGACTTGTCAGAGCAAGAGTGGCTTGCCACAAAAGAGATGATGGACACGGTTAAGCAGTATCTTGATGAAAAATATAATCCCGACGGCTATAATTTGGGTTGGAATGTTGGGCAGGTTGCTGGGCAAGAGGTCTCTCGTGTGCATCTGCACATCATCCCAAGGTTTGCCGACGAACCTTTCGCAGGCAAAGGTATCCGCCACTGGCTTAAAAAGGATGAAAACGCAAGGAGCAGAAAATGAGCAAACGTGAAGGATTGCAATTAAGAGAGCCTGGGATGATACCAGTCAGCGCAATGTTGGAGCAAATATTAGGCGACAGCTATGCCGCCTACGAAATATTTCAAGAGGCCTTGCCCGGCTTAGAGATAGAGCAGGATTGGCAATGGTATACCCCTTACAAAGCGTGGTTTGCCAAGGGGCAGCATTGGTGGGCAACGCCAAGAGGCGCAAGAAAAGAGAAAACCCTCTACTGGCTCTATGTTTACGAAGGATATTTTAGCGTGGCGGTTTGGTTTAAGGAAAAAAATCGCGCGGAAGTTTTAGAAGCAGATGTCAGCGAAAAAACGAGGCAGCTAATTCTTGATGCCGAAACAATGGGCAAATTGCCCACTTTCCCGGTGGTGTTCGATATAACTACAGCCGAGCCCCTTGATGACATTTACACATTGCTGGAATGCAAGAAAAGACTGGAAAGATGAGGACATATCATGAGCACAATTCAAATTTACGATGCAGCAAAAAATGAGCAAGAGGATATTGGCTTTGGCATTGTCGAACATAATAATTCGCAGGTGCCATTTACGCAAGAGCCAACATTTGTGGCCATCAATAGGTGTATAAAAGAAGGCGATGAGGTAATTGGCGGCATTATGGCCGAGGTATATTGCTGGAACATTTTACATATTGACCTTTTGTGGGTGAAAGACGAGCATAGAAACAAAGGCTATGCCTCAGCTTTGCTTAATGATGCCGAAAATACAGCGAAAGAAATGGGTTGCAAGCTTTCTCATTTAGATACTTTCGATTTTCAGGCGAAAGGGCTGTATGAAAAGCTTGGATACACGGTATTTGGTGTTTTGGAAGATTGTCCGGAAGGCCACAGCCGTTACTACATGTCAAAAAAACTTTTGTGAAACATAATCATACTTTTCAAAAAATGTTACGTATGATATAATATACAATACAGAGAGAAATGTGGTGATGCGGATGGGATATGAGAAGTTTACAGATTATGAACTGGTTCTGGCCTGCGTGGAAGGCGATAAAGCCAGCTTTGGCGAACTTGCGACGCGATACAAAAACCTGATATATTCTGTAGTGCTGCGCATGGTAAGCGATAAAGAAGAAGCAAACGATTTGGCGCAGGAAGTCTTTATCAAGATATATCGAAACCTTGAAAAATATCAGCCTGAATATAAATTTTCTACATGGACAATAAGAATTGCCACAAACCACGTCATAGATTATCGCAGAAAGAAAAAGGCGGATGCCGTAAATATTGATGATGTGGCCGGCGGACTTTATGCCGATGGCGGGGCTTCCCCCGAGGATGCATACATAGCTGAGGAGCAAAGCCGTATGCTGCGCGACTTGGTTGCAAGTCTGCCCGACATATACCGTGTGCCCATTATCTTGTATCACGAGCAGGGCCTTAGCTATCAAGAGATTTCAGAAATAACCGAAGAGCCGCTGTCCAAAGTTAAAAACCGCATTTTTAGAGGGCGCAGGCTGTTGAAAGAAAGCTTGATGAGCATGAGAAGAGGTGAAAATTATGAACTTGGCGTGTGAAAAATATAGCGAATTGATGATGAAATATATGGACGGACTTTTGGACGACTTCGAGCAAATGAACCTCGACAAGCATATCGAAGCCTGCGAGGCGTGCCGCGAAGATTTTGCCATTTACCAAGAAATGCTTACAAGCTTCGACCATAACAACATGGAAATTATTGAAGCACCAGAAAACTTCGTGGCATCCGTAATGGAAAAAGTGGATGACATAAACCTTTATTTCCCGCAGAAGGTGCGTGATAAAGGCAAGGTTGTAGACAGCATAATTTTTGCTGTGTGGGCATTTTTGGCTTCCGCCTTTGTCGCAGGAACCGTCCTGTTTTTACAAGGCGAAGCAATTTTTGGCTGGCTTAATGCAAACGGCCTTCATGCCATCGTAAATGTGTTACAGCCTTTTACAAATTTTATGACAGGCCTCGGCCAAGCCTTGGGTTACCATTTAACAGGTGCATCCGAATGGCTTAGCGCAAACATCAGCAATTACGCAATAGTATTTTTG
>WQVI01000074.1 GCA_009781625.1 Defluviitaleaceae bacterium
AAAGGGCCTTGGTGTCATAGTCCGTACAAATCTCTATCGTGCCGGTAAACAACACACCCTTAAAGGTATCGTTGTCACAATAATAAACCGATGCCTTTGGATTTTTAAGAAATTGGGCAACGCGTTTAGAGCTTGTGTTTGTGGAAAAATAATGCTCTTTTAGGCTGGCATATTCCAAAACCATCATCGCTTTCATTTGAGGATAGCCTTCTTCATTTACAGAGGCAAGATAGGCGATGGGACTTTTGCGCAAAGCATATATTTCAGATTTCATATCATCATCCATTTTATCTTCTCCTTAAAATTGCTATACTCAGATTTCAGCATCGAATAACAAACAGCGTCAAAAATAAGATTGTCATATCTCTTGCTGGCTTGCCTTAGCATCCCTTCGCAAGTGAAGCCGCATTTTTCGATAACCCGTTTAGCGCGCGCATTGAAGGATTTATGGTATGTGGACAGCAAATCAAGGTTTAGGTCATCAAAGGCATGGGCTATAGCCCGTTTGCTGGCTTCTGTTGCTATTCCCTTACCCCAATGCTCTGCCGAAACCACAAAGCCCAGTTCTCTCACATTGATGCCGGGCCGTTTGCTGTCCAAATGAAGGCCCAAAGAGCCGATTACTTTGTTATTTTCCTTTAGCACAATGGCCCATATGTCGTTTTCCTCGATAAAGTATTGAATAATTTTCAAAGAGACGTCCCTGCTTGTGTGAGGCTGCCAGCCGCCGTTTAGCCCCACTTCCGGATGTTTTGCATATTCATAAAAATCATCCGCGTCGTCAAGGCTCCATGGGCGTAAAATTAGTCGTTCTGTTTCTAATGTTTTCATAATTCACCTCTTTATCTGCTATCGGGGGCAGTAAGTATTATGCGGCCGTCGTCGTCCATGTGAACATGAAGGCGGTTGCTTTCAAGATTCATTTTATCAAGCAAGGGCCGAGGGATTTGTAGGCGGCCTGCGCGGTCAAGCACGGCCAATTCCACTTGTCCGCCGGAGCTAAAGTCCTCTATGCCCGCAAGTTTATCGGCATAGCTTCTGCTGGATACAAATTCGCTGGATGTCTTTCCGTCACGTATGGCCACAACCCTCTCGACGCTTTTTGAAACTTCGCTGTCGTGGGTTACTATCACAATGGTGGTGCCAAGCTCTTTGTTGACGGTGCGAAACATGTCCAAAATGGTTTGCGTGGTGCGTGTATCCACGCTGCCCGTGGGTTCATCGGCCAAAAGCACGGTGGGATGGTTGGCTAGGGACAAGGCGATGGCCACGCGCTGCTGCTCGCCGCCTGAAAGCTGACTTAGGCGGTGTTTTGCGCGCTTTTCCATGCCCATAAGCTCTAGCAGTTCCATGGCCCTATATCTTTTGTCTTTTATCGGGGCGATATTGTTAACTTGCATAGGCATCATCACATTTTCCACGGCGGTTAGGTATGGGATGAGATTTCGGGCGTTGTTTTGCCATACAAAGCCAACGGTTGTGGTTTTATAGTCCACCAAATCCTTTTCTTTAAGCTTAAATAGGTCCTTGCCGTCTACAAAAAGCTTGCCGGCAGAAGGTTTGTCCAGTCCGCCAATCATGTTAAGAAGGGTGGATTTGCCGCTTCCGCTGTTGCCTATTATCGCCATTACTTCGCCGCGCTCTATAACAAGGTCGAGGCCTTGAAGGGCCAAAACCTCTGTGTCTTTGGTTTTGTATATTTTAACGAGATTTTCCGCCACAATTACTTGCTTTTCAAAATCCATTGATAATCTCCCCATCTGCCAGTTCGTATACATTATCCGCCACGTCCATCAGGCCCGGGTCGTGGGTGGTCATTACAATGGTAGCACCTTCGTGCTGAATTAAGTCCTTGAAGATTTTAACAACTTGCAGGCCTGTGCTTGTATCAAGCTGGGCCGTTGGTTCGTCAGCAAAAATTACTTTGGGTTTATGGGCTATGGCGCGGGCTATGGCTACGCGCTGCTGCTCGCCGCCGGAAAGCTCTGGGGGCAAATGGTGCATACGCGCAGCAAGGCCAACTTTTTCCAGGCAATACTCTGCCCGCTTTTTACGCTCATTTGCCGGATATCCGCTTATGCGCAGGATAAATTCGACATTTTCGTAAGCCGTCATCATACCAACCAGGGCTACGGACTGAAACACAAAGCCTATATCCTTGCTGCGCAGGGCATCCCGCTTTTTATCAGAGATATTAACGATGGACGAACCATCAAAGAAAATATCCCCGCTTGTTGGGTAGTCCAGGGCGCCAAGCATGTTCATCATAGTCGTCTTACCGCTGCCGGAGCGTCCTTGGAGAATGGTAAGCTTGTTTTCTTCCACATTCATGGTAAGCCCTTTGAGGGCCCAAAAGATATCGTCGCCCATTGGAAATCCACGCTTTACATCTTTTGTTTCGATGAGAAATTTGCCCATTCTAATCCTCCCCGAGCTTCAATATCTGAGACACATCCACACGCGATGTGTAGACGGCCAAAGCCGCAATGCATATCACTATCATAAAGCCCAAAAGTCCGTAAAGGGTGATGTAATCCATAAACTCCACCGCTATCAGCAAAGGTATAACTTGGTCTGCGGCTGTGTAAGATAGCTGTAGCAGCGGCACAAAAAACCGCGCCGTTATTTCTCCAATTACGCCGCCGATGGCCAAAGCCGAGAGGGTGATAAGGGCCTGTTCGCTAAGCAATATGCCCATTATGCCTCGCATACCCATGCCCATGGCCCTGAAAACACCAAATTGCAGCAGGCGGCCCTTTATTGATAAAATCCAATATATCAGAAATCCGGTGAAGCAAAGCAGCAGAGTCATGATGAAGCTGATGGTTAGCACACCGTTTGTGCTTTGCACAATAGGGTCTAGCTGTATTTCTACCAGCGAGCGGGATGTGTCATAAAATTGGGCAACCCTTATGTCGTTTTCGCTTATAAAATCGTAGATAAACTGATGGGATTCAGTATTTGTGCGCATCCAAATTTGATAGGGCCTAGCACCCCAAGTGGTTGTAATATGCCCAAGATTTGTTACAGCCAAAAACTGCTCTTCTGCCCTAACCTCTCCTGTAGCAAGCACTGCTCTTTCGATGGGGACGAAGGTTGGCCAATAGTCAACAAAACCTACCACGGTAAATCTTCCTTGAGGCGGAACACCGGCGATGCCCATTCTTGGCGTCTCTATAATGGTTACAACATCGCCTATGCTGTACCCAAGCTCTGTCTGGAAATTGCTGGACAAAAGCACGCCGTCAGGCTGCCTTGACAAAGCATTAAGGAAATAGTTGATATGTATCATTAGCAAATCATCTCTAAACCAAGCGGTTTCGCCAAAACTTTGGGTGTCAATGGCCATAAATGTTAAATCGTTGATAGAAGAGGCTCCCATGCGCAATGAAACCTCCCGCATCATGACGCGGGCAATAGCATCCACTTCATCAAAATGGGTAAAACGGTTAAAATCAGGTTCGGTGTATATAAGCGTAACAGGCGGTGGTCCTAAAGACGCTGGGCCAGGAATGTTGTCCGCCCAGGGTTCTCCAATCATTAAGTCCGCACCGGCCAAATATTGTATGCGATGGGCATTATCAAGATTAATTGTCCTTGCCGCTTGGGCGCTGAAAGTGCCCACCGCCACGGTGAACACCAAAAACAGCATTATAAATTGCTCTTGCCCCCCAGAGCGTATAACTTTAAGCATAGATGCGTAAATTGAGGGATTAAACCGGCTGCGCCCAATTAAAAGAATAAGCTTTACCAAATAAGGATAGAGGCGCAGGCATAGAAGCCCCGCACCAATTATAAACAGGGATGAGCTAAGGAAAATTAGGGGGTCAAAGGACCTTGCTTCCGGCAGCGTGGCCATCATTAGCTCTCGCTGGCTGTGAAAGTTATACATCACGTATATCGACGCCCCAAAGGCAAGTATGTCCAGACAATAACGCTCCCATATGGGTTTTCCGGCATTTCTTCTGGTCTTTCCCTGTTTATGCTCTATAATTGATACTCTGGACAGATTTATCACAGGGAGAAGCATATACAAATAGGAAATTACAGAGCCGACGATGCCATAAAAGACGGCCGTACCTGTTATTTCTACATCTAGCGCTGTCCTGTAAACCATATCTAAAAACCCGTTGCTGGCACCTATAATATGACATAGGATGATACCAAGCCCCAATCCAAGGGGAAAGCTAAAAATGCCTACAATAAGCCCCTGGCCCGCATATATCCCCATAATTTGAAGGCGGCTTGCTCCGCGGCTTTTAAGGATGGATATGTCGTTTTTGTCCAGAAGCAGTATTTGCTTCGTAACCATGTACATAAAAAGCGCCAGCATAACATAAATTGGGGCTTGCAGCACCCAAATTGTTATGCCCAAAGGCTCTGTACGGGCGGTGTGCTGCACTATTGTATCATAGAAATTTACGGTATATCTCCAGGTGTCGCCGTGGTTATTGAAGCGGTTTTGGCCACTGCGCACCGCTTCTTGATAATATGGTACCAGCGCGGCTTGCATAGCTGTATGATCCAACACTTGCGTCCAAGTTACGTGCAATCTGTAATCTTGAATATAGTTTTCAATGAAAAAACCATATACAAGATCGGGGGATATCAGCACAGAATTGTTAAAAGTAATTGGCACCGCAGACCAATATGCATCAGAGCCATCCGCTATTTCATATAGGCCGACAATGCGGATAAAGATGGGCTTGTCCAAGCCGCCTTGAACCCGCTTTTCCATAAGCTCGCCCATCAGCAAATTATGGCTATGCAAAGCCCAATCCATTGCCAGGGCCTCTATTATGTTTCCGTCAACAAGCTCTTCACTTGGCATACGTCCGTGGGTTAGGCGGATATTGTCCTCAAAGCATTGCGCCCCTATCAATTGAAGCGTACGGGCGCGGTCTGGAAGTTCTCGCGGCTCAACAAGACCCAAGAACCACATGCTCATCACATAGGTTCTTGCCTCAAAAAGGCCCGGCACGCCCATTTCCGCCACCGTATGAGGCCACCAGCTGTCTCTTGCGCTGATGTAGTTTAAGCGGCGGTCTTGCTGTTGTGCTGCATTGAAATTATAGCGCAGCTGCATCATCGCCGGAAATGTATTTTGCGTCTCTTGCACATTGCGTAAATCTTCTTGAAGTATGCGCTGCATGGTGGCGGCTGTAAAAAGAGGTGCGGCCGTTACAACACCAACAAGAATAACATTGCCCAACACAAGACATAGCATCAGCCATTTTGTTTTCCATATTTTGCGCAACAAAAACCCTATCATCGCAATATCACCACCTGTGCTCCATCCTCAAGGCCGGAGATAATTTGCACATAACCGCCGCCGCGCAGCCCCGCATGGACATAACGCTTGCCCAGCCTGCCTTCGTTATATACAAAGACAAAGTTGCGTCTATCCTCGGCATGAACCGCCGCGATGGGCAAGGTTAGGTTATTTTCTGCACGTAAAATTTCTATTTGTGCTGTAAAGTTCATGCTAAATAAGGTATGCAGCGGATTGTCTGCGTTTAACAATCCATCGGTCTCAAGCAGGCCATCCATGTCCACCGGAACAAGCCAATATGTAAAAGAGTTACGTTCGCCACTGGCCCAAGAATCTGTAACAATGCGTCCGTCAAATTCTAAAACAGGGCGCTCTGCACCGTCAACTACATGCCTCTCATTAGAGCGCAAAGTGATTATATCCCCATGCCTTATCGTGTTGTAGTTCATAGAACCACCGGCACTTATGGTAAATTGATAGAAGAAAAGGTTGTGGTCCACAATAGTTATTATGCGGGGGTTCCACAATAGGTTGTATGGGCCGCTGATTGTGAAAATAACCATTCCGTCAAAAGGGGCGACAATTTCTTCTCCCCGAATTGTGTCCGCTAATGCCGTTACTTCGTCCTGAATTGCGCTGCGGGCGATATTGCTGTTAAAAACGAAACGTTCAAGACCAATTTCAAGCAGTGCCAGCTCCAGGGATGATTGATGCTGGCGGGCATCAGCTATTTCCGCTAAGCGTGCGCTATGCTCCCTGGCAAAACCTTCTTCAAACTGCTCTAAGCGCAGCTTCGCGGCAGAATATGCTATCTCAAGGCGGGCATCGGCATCAATGGCCCGGCGGGCCAGCACATCGCCCTCTCTAACATATTGCCCTTCTTCCACAAGAAGGACCACACTGCCCTCTTGCCCCTGAAAGTACAGATGCTGCTCTATTGGGAATATAAGCTGCGCTGTCGAATTTGTATTGGTCGTCATGTCTTGCCTTGAAACCTCGATTATTTGAAAATTTTGGCCTTCAGAATCATCAGAATGCAGCCCTTGGGGCATAATAATGCCTGCCGCCTCGGCATCTGCAATCTCAAAGCCGCGTTGCGTAGCTTCTGTACACGCACTAAGAAACAATAGTCCAAAAATTGCTATTATCAGCTTACGGTCTAACAAAAACCTCATCCCCTTCATTCAACCCATTCAGTATTTCAGTATAAGTTTCTGTAATGATGCCCGTAGTTACATATACCTGCACTTGCTGCCCCTCTTCAAAGCGATATACAAATGCCTCACCTGCTCCGTCAGAAAACAGGGCATTGCTTGGTATACGCAAAACATCGTCTGCCCAAGCCGTATAGAAATGTATAAAAACTAATTCGCCGGCAGGGGGCATATCATAAGGCCCCGGAAGAATTTCAAACCGTATGGGCGGCACAAGCCAACGGCGGCTATAGTATAGTTGTTCCTCAATAGTATTGGGTATTAACTCAAGATCATATGTTATTACGCCATCAATAATACCTTGCACCCGCACGCCGCGTCTTGACCACGGCACATCCATTGTCAATCCCACATATTCAACAAAAACCTCTTCGGGCTGCGCTATGTACATAATAGAGTCGTTGGCGTTAATCCATGTACCAAGGCCTATAACAAATACAACCTCGCCGTCAAACGCGGCCCTAATTTCTGCATCCTCTAGGCTTTCTGCAAGGCCTTGCAGGCTGTCTTCGGCTTCGGCCATATCCAAATTGTGTCTTCTTTGCAAATGGTTAAGGTCTAGCCGCAGCCATTCAATCCTCTCTCTTAATGCAGATGCAGGGTCTTCATAATAGGCCATCTCCATAATTTCTATTTGCAAGGCCATCTCTTCCGCTTGTAAGCGGTGCAAAGTGCGAGAGCGGCGCATAGATTCTTCTAGATTTTCAATTTGTGTTTCTATGTGTGACGCATCAAGTCTTGCAACTATTTGACCTTCGACAACATTGTCTCCGGGCCATGCATATATACTTCCAAGATGCCCGCCTCTGGTTTCTGAACGCACGGCTTCGGTTTGTGAGCGGGTTACACCCGGCAAAATATCAACAGATTCAACCAAGCCTCGTGTAACCAAAGCACTGTCTGCCTGTGCGGCTACAGGAGCAAGCAAGGGTGGCGCAAGGGTGGCGGATGTATTTTGGCCGCAAGAAGCCAGCCCTATCACGGCCGGCAAAAACAAAATGCATATTATCCATCTTTTA
>WQVI01000075.1 GCA_009781625.1 Defluviitaleaceae bacterium
ATGTCAACAGTCGTGCTTTCGTTTAATTGAATTTTTCGTACATCAATCATAATTTTCTCCACAACCATACCATTATAAAGAAGTTTTTCGCCATTGTCAATCATTTTTTTCAGGGACCTTTTGCTCTAACTTGGCGCGCGTTTTTTGACATCACCAATTATCGCCCCTATAGTAACTCCCGCAGCGGCTCCATAAACCGCCCCGACAACCGACAGGCCAGATACCAAAATAGCCGCTGCTGTCTGCGTTACTATTATGCTGATATAACGCCCATAGCCAGCCCAATGCGCGCACCATCTATGTTGTCAGTATTTTTTACTTTTTGCACAACGCCAGCGTATCACGCGCAATTACCAGCTCTTCATTGGTAGGTATTACTAAGCTGCGCACTTTTGCAGAATCCGCAGAAAAATCTCTTTCCTTGCCACGCACTTTATTTTTCTCTGCATCCACCGCAACGCCCAAATACCCTAGATATTCGCAAATAGCTTCCCTTGTCTCGGGGCCGTTTTCACCAACGCCGGCAGTAAAAATTACAGCGTCAACGCCATTCATTGCCGTTGCATAGCTGCCAATATATTTTGCCACACGATAGTGATACATATCCAACGCGGTTTTTGCTTTAGCGTCACCTTTTTCAACAGCCGCCTCAATATCTCTAAAGTCGCTGGAAACGCCGGAGATGCCCAATACGCCGCTTTCCTTGTTAAGCAAATTTTCCATTTGCTTTGTGGTCATGCCTTCTTTATCCATTATGAAGGCTACAGCGGCCGGGTCCATATCACCGCTGCGGGTGCCCATCATCAGACCCTCAAGAGGCGTTAGACCCATAGATGTGTCAACAGACTTGCCACCGTCCACCGCGCAAACACTGGCACCATTACCCAAATGGCAGGAGATAAGCTTTAGCTTCTCGATAGGTTTGCCAAGCATTGACGCTGCGCGGTCAGTTACATATTTATGGCTGGTGCCGTGGAAGCCATATTTACGGATTTTGTATTTGTCATACAAACTGTAAGGTATGGCGTAAAGATAGGCTTTTTCAGGCATGGTTTGATGGAAGGCTGTGTCAAACACCGCCACCTGCGGCGTATTTGGCATAAGCTTTTCGCAGGCCTCAATGCCGATGAGGTTGGCGGGATTATGCAAGGGCGCCAGTGCAACACAATCGCTGATGGCCTTTTTTACCTCGGCAGTCACCAGCGCAGATGCTGTGAAAAATTCGCCACCGTGAACAACCCTATGGCCCGCTGCCCCAATTTCGCTGATATCGCCGATAACGCCGTGTCCGACATCCATCAAGGCATCCATAACAAGCTTTACAGCCACATCATGGTTAGAAATTTCCGCCTCAACCGTAACCTTGCCTTCCCCGTCCTTTTGATGCACAAGGCGCGAACCTGCAATGCCAATGCGCTCTACAAGACCCTTGGCCAGCGCATTTTCTGAGGCCATGTCAATTAACTGATACTTTAGCGACGAAGAGCCGCAGTTTAATACCAAAATTTTCATAATTTCAACTTCCCTTCTATATAATTGTATATTTCTTCTATGTTTGCGCCGTTTTCGGCGAAATTACTAAACGCATTTTCATTGGTAATCTGTGTTGCAAGGGCATATGCTTTTGGAAGCCGCCCTCGGAAAAGGTTGATCACCGCTTCAGGATAACGCCCAGGCAAGGAATGGATTAACAAAATGGCAAAAACTTGTGCCACGGTGCCTTTTTCAAAAGCTATGTCCATATGGGCCATATTTCTATTTTTAAAGCCCTTTTCAAAAATTTGGTTGCGCCCGGCAGATATAATTTGTCCATTGGCATCTACAATAACCGCCGCAATAGGCAAAGAGCCACTTTTAAAGCTTTCCCAGGCCAAATCCATAGCCATCTGCCATGGTTTTTCCAGGCTGGTCCACATATCTGTGCCCCTTTCTTTTTGCTATTCCATAATAAGCACGGGTGTATGACGATTTTCCTGTGTGCCGTCCCCAAGCTGCCCATGGTTGTTGCGGCCCCAGGCCCAAAGGCGACCGTCGGTTGTCATGGCCATTGTGTGGCCAATCCCCGGCGAAACGGCGACGATATCTTCCATTATCATTGTAGGATTGGGGCTGGCCACCATAATTGCATTTATATGGATTATGTCTGCTCGGTTGTTCCCAACCTGGCCATCGGTATTTACACCCCACATCCACAGCGTGCCATCTTCTCTGATAACCGCCGTAAGACCTACGGTGGCATTAACAGCAACCACACCATCCATTATACGAACGGGTTCATGGCTGATATTCATATTTATCGCATTTGTTGCGCTACCCGCAGTGCCATCTCCAAGTTGCCCTGTGGAGTTAACTCCCCAGCCCCACAGCGCACCATCATTTGTAATAACCATCGGATTGCCGCTGCCTGTCGAAACATGGGCTACACCTTCCATAGACATGATAGGTAGCAAGCTTCCGTCCAGCGTACCATCTCCAAGCTGTCCAAAGTTATTGTCTCCCCAAACCCAAAGGTTGCCATCGCCCCTTATTGCCACAGTATGATAATGGCCCACGGAAACGGCAGTAACATCATCAATGATCCTCACAGGTACCGCGCTATCCTCTGTCGTGCCGTCCCCTAGCTGCCCATAATTGTTTCTGCCCCAGCCCCACAATGTGCCATCTGTTTTAATGGCCATTGTGTGGCTTCTGCCAACCGAAACATAGGCAACATCATCCATAATCCATATTGGTTCGGACTGAGGCGTCCTAGCACCGTTTCCCAGCTGACCAAATAAATTGTTGCCCCAAGCCCAAAGACTGCCGTCCGTCCTTATGGCCATCCCAAAGCTATCAAGAACTGAAAATGAGGCTACATCATAAAGTATCATTATTGGTGTAGTGTGCGTCATTCCGCTGCCACCAATGCGCGACCCCATATTATTGCCCCATCCCCACAATGTGCCATCGGGCCGCAATGCAAAGCTGGCTTCATTCCCCGCCGCAAAAGCGGTTATCGGCCCTTCCAGCACAGTGTTTGGCGGTTCTGGCGGCGGTGTGGGTTCAGGTGTGGGTGTTGGAATTGGTCTGGGCGTGGGCGTGGTTTCAGCCATAACAATTTCCACATCCTCAATAATTTCCAAACCAACATCCGTTGCCACCCCACAAGCTGCAAAAGTCAGCAAAAATATAGCCAATGCCAAAAGGGTTCTCTTCATTGCTTTCCCTCCTGCTTCGTGCTACTCAACAATTAGCACGGTGATATAACGATTTTCCTGTGTACCTTCCCCAAGTTGCCCATTGTTATTGCGGCCCCAGGCCCAAAGGCGGCCGTCGGTTGTCATGGCCATAGTGTGGCCTCCAAGTCCCGCTGAGACATAGGCAACATCTTCCATTATCATTGTTGGAACAGGTGTGGCGTGGCCCCAGTCTGTTTCAAGGCCATCAGCTTGATTGTTACCAACCTGCCCATCGCTGTTCCAGCCCCACATCCACAGCGTGCCGTCATCCCTTATTACCGCTGTTTGGCCGCGCCCGGCAGAAAGAGCGGCAACATTTTCCATTATACGGATAGGATGATAATTGGAATCGAGATTGATCTCTCCATCGCCCAACTGACCCATTATATTTGTGCCCCAGCCGTAAAGCGTGCCATCATCTGTTATGACCATCGTATTGAAGCTACCCACAGAGACATAGGCCACATTTTCCATAACCTTAATGGGGTACAGGCTCGCATCCGTGGTGCCATTTCCATGCTGGCCCATAGAATTGTTGCCCCAAACCCAAAGGCTGCCGTCACTCCTTATTGCTGTGGTGAAACTGTTGCCCCCTGTAACTTGGATAACATCATCCATGATACGAACAGGCTCATGTCTATCAATCGTTGTGCCATCGCCCAATTGTCCCTCATCATTTCTGCCCCACATATACAATACTCCGTCAGTTGTGATAGCCATTGTATGCGACAAACCCGATGAGACATGGGCAACATTTTCCATAATTCTTATTGGTTCAAGTTGCGCCACAGTAGTGCCATTGCCCAGCTGTCCATATAAATTGTGGCCCCAACCCCAAAGGCTGGCATCCGACCTTATGGCCATCCCAAAAAGGGTTCTTGCTGAAAAAGCTACCACATCATCCAGTATCATTATGGGTTCAAGATGTATTGTTCCTCTTCCGCCAATGCGCGATCCTAAATTATTACCCCATCCCCACAATGTGCCATCGGGCCGCAATACAAAACTGGCTTCAGTGCCTGCCGCAAAAGCGGTTATTGGTCCTTCCAGCACAGTGTTTGGCGGTTCTGGCGGCGGTGTGGGTTCAGGTGTTGGTGTGGGCGGTGGGGTCGGAATTGGTGTTGGTGTGGGCGTGGTTTCAGCCATAATAGCTTCCACATCCTCAATAATTTCCAAGCCAACATCCGTTACCGCCCCACAAGCTGCAAAAGTCAGCAAAAATATAGCCGCTATCAAAAGGATTCTTTTCATTGGGGTTCCTCCTGTTAGATTGTTACCCCTGCGCCTGCACGGCCGTTATGGCCGCAACTCCTACGATGTCCTCAAAGGAGCAGCCACGGGAAAGGTCGTTAACAGGCTTGCCGATGCCCTGGGTTACAGGGCCGTAGGCTTGGGCTTTCGCCAGGCGTTCTACCAGCTTGTAGCCTATGTTGCCCGCATCCAAATCCGGGAAGATGAGGCAATTTGCTTTGCCCGCCACAGGGCTGCCTTTGGCCTTGGCCGCCCCAATTTCAGGCACAATGGCCGCGTCCAGCTGAAACTCGCCATCAAGGGCCAGATTTGGCGCTGTTGCTTGGGCAATTTTCGTAGCTTCCATTACCTTGTCAACATGCTCGTGTTTTGCGCTGCCCTTGCTGGAATGTGAAAGCATGGCCACAACAGGCTCTGCACCCACAAGCACCTGGAAGGATTCTGCACTTGAAATAGCAATGCTTGCCAACTCTTCCCCATTGGGATTTTGGTTTAGGCCGCAATCCGAAAACAGGAAGATGCCTTTTTCTCCCAAATCGCAATCGGGAACAACCATAATGAAAAAGCTGGACACAAGCTTGGTGCCCGGCGATGTTTTTAATATTTGTAGGCTTGGCCTTAACACATCAGCGGTAGAATTGGCAGCACCTGCCACCATGCCATCAGCAATACCCATTTCAACCAGCATCACGCCGAAGTAAAGTTCGTTGTTAAGCAGCTCTGCCGCTTCTTCCGCGGTCATACCTTTGCTTTTACGCAATTCGGCCAATTTCTCTGCCATTTCCTGCTTTTTTTCATAGTTATTGGGGTTTAGCACAGTTGCGGCGGCTAAATCCAGCCCTACGCCGTCACTTTTAATCTTTTCGATATCGCCCACCAGTATAATTTTAGCAAGGCCCTCACGCAAAATTGCATCCGCCGCTTTTAACGTGCGGATATCCCCCGCCTCAGGCAACACAATTGTCTTCAAATCCGCCTTAGCGCGGGTCTTGATACTCTCCAAAAAATTCATACACAGTCCCCTTCCATATGATAAAATTCGATTATTTCATTACCGAATATCATAACCAAAGCACGCCACTTTGTCAAGAGTTTATCAACAATAATTGAAGATAGACACATCGCCGAGTTTGATGTATAATAACATAAAAATACATTTAGGTGGATGCTAAATGAGCAAAATTTGCGGAGTTGTCACTGAATATAACCCCTTCCACAACGGCCATTTGTATCATCTGGAACAAAGCCGCCAAGAAACAGGGGCCGATACCATTATCGCGGTAATGAGCGGGGATTTCGTCCAAAGAGGAGAGCCCGCCATAATAGACAAATATAAAAGGACACAGATGGCCCTGCTTTGCGGCGCAGACATGGTGATAGAGCTGCCCGTAGCACATGCTACCTCATCCGCGGAAGGTTTTGCCGCCGCCGCCTGCCGCCTTTTAGCCGCCACAAATATTGTGGATGCCCTGTGTTTTGGCTCTGAGGCTGGCGAAATAGATCCTTTAATAGCTATAGCCCGCCATCTATGCAATGAAACAGAAGATTTCAAGCAGATTTTGAAAAAGCAACTTGCCAGCGGCGTATCTTTTCCAGTGGCTAGGGCCACAGCATTGAAAAGCACTTTTGGCCCCGACGCCGACATTATAAACACACCCAATAACATCTTGGGCATCGAATATCTTAAAGCCATCATTAAATATGACCTGCCCATGGTGCCTTACACCATCAAGCGCCAAGGTGCCGAGCATAATTCGGAAGACTTTCTTAGCCATTCTGCATCCGCCGGTGCTATACGCAAGTTTATACGCGATGGCGGCGATATAGCACAAATTACAGCCCTTATGCCCAAGGCCAGCTACAATATTTTGTTAGGAGAGCATCGCAGGTCCATCCTTAATAATTTGGACAATTTTAGCCCCTTTTTACACTATATCTTGCACAACATGCCAAGGGACAGGCTTGCAGGCCTATCCGGCTTGTCCCAGGCCTTGCAAAACCGCCTAACCGCTTCTGCGAGGCAACATTATCTCATCTCTGATGTGCTTGCGGCCACCAAAACCAAAAGCCATACCCACACAGCACTGCAACGTGCTGTAGTACACATTTTGTTAGGCATAAATACCCCGGCCCTTAGAAATGATGCTCCATACATCCGCGTATTAGGTTTTCGTCGCGAAAAAGAGGGCTTGTTGCGTCGCCTTCATGCAACAGCATCCCTACCCGTGATAACCAATTTAAAGCACACAAAAGACCTGCCACCCTACGCCCGCAATATGCTTGACCTGGAAATTGCTGCCACCAAGGCCTTTTGGCTAGGCCTACGGCATAACGGCGTGCCTGAAAAAAATGAATTTGAAAGACCCATGATAATGGTATAACAAGCCTAACATAAGTAACTACATCTTTTTATTTAACGCTAATTTTCCCCCAAGCAAAAAAGCCTTTTCACAATCTTTCAAAAATACTGTTCCTCTCCGCTTCAATCGCTTGTTGCCGTTAATAATAGTTATAGCGTATTTATCGTAATTGTCAAATTGGTATGTTGAGGTAACTACCAATGAGGTTGAGCTGCCGAATGTGCTTTTCAACAACTTTTCATTTTGTCTGAATATTTTACTGTAGCCAAATATCGGCAAGGCAAAACGAGGAACATTCATAGTGTAAATAAATGCTGTGTCAATCTTCCTTCCAAAAGATGATGGCTTTAATTCATATGAGATGTAAGGAAAAATCAAACGCTCCCAAAAAGACCTCATTTCTCCGGTAATAGAGTCAAAATAAATAGGAGAGCCTAGTATAAGGGCATCACACTCGCATATTTTCTGTAAAACCGGTTCCAAATCGTCTTTCATTGCACATTTATCAACAGTAACCCCTTTACGCTTGCAAGCAAAACAACTTATGCATCCCTTGAAGTTAATATCGTACAAATTTA
>WQVI01000076.1 GCA_009781625.1 Defluviitaleaceae bacterium
AATGGCCGAAGGCGATTGCTCATGAGGCTTAACTTAATTTGCGGTATTGTTAATTATGAGAAGGGGTTGGGGTTGGGGTTGGGGTAATTTCGTTACAGGTCTATTGCGAGGCCAAATATGCTTGAAGTACGATACACCCCAAGGCCGAAGCAATACAGCCAGCCAATTCTTGGACGGAAATAATATCATCGCGCCGCCGCAACGCATAAAGCGCAAAACTTCATGCTGTTTCTTTGCATGAAGCCGAACTGTTAATTGAAAGGAGAAACAGCATGATACATACTGACTTATTAATTTGCGGTGCCGGCCCTGCCGGCCTTTCTGCCGCCATAGAAGCCGGACAAGCCGGTGCCAATGTGCTGGTGCTAGAACGCGCCCACATGCCGGGCGGCCAGCTTGTAAAACAAACCCATATGTTTTTTGGCAGCGAAAAGCAATACGCTTCATATCGCGGCTTTGATATTTCTGACATTTTGCTGGACCAACTGGCCGAGATGCCTAATATCAAGGTAGAGCTTAACGCGACGGTGCTTGCGGCCTATGATGACGGCGTTTGGGCCGCGGAAATTAATGGCAAATACGAAAAAATAAAGCCTAAGGCTGCCGTTGTGGCCACAGGCGCATCCGAAAAGCCCCTACTCTTCCCCGGAAACGACCTGCCCGGCGTTTACGGCGCAGGTGCCGTGCAAACCATGATGAACCAATATGGCATAAGGCCCGCCCAGCGGGTTGTTATGCTGGGTGCCGGCAACATCGGCCTCATCGTTAGCTATCAGCTGATACAGGCCGACGTGGCGGTGCTTGCCATATGCGATGCCGCGCCCCAAATAGGCGGCTATCTTGTCCACGCATCAAAGCTGACACGGATGGGTGTGCCTATCATGACGTCGCATACCGTAAAACGCGCCGAAGGTGACGGCAAGCTGGAATCTGTCACCCTTTGGGAGATTGATAAAAACTGGCAGGGCATCGACGGCACCGAAAAAACCTTCGCCGCCGATACCCTCTGCGTTGCCGTGGGCCTTTCGCCCCTGTCAGAGCTTTTATGGCAAGCCGGCTGCAAGATGCTTTATGTGCCGGCCCTTGGCGGCTATGTGCCCTATCGTGACGAGCTTATGCGCACCACAGTGCCCAATATTTTTGTTGCGGGGGATGTGGCGGGGGTTGAAGAGGCTTCCTCTGCCATGGTTACGGGCCGCCTGGCGGGTCTTTCCGCCGCAGATTACCTAGGCATTGACGTTATCGCCATCCAGGCCAAAAAAGAAGATTGCGCCGCACAGCTTAGGTCTTTGCGCCATGGCCACGGCGGCCGCATTTTGGAAGGCATAAAACAGGCTATGATAGGAGTTGGCAGCAATGCATAATTTTGGAAATATACTTTTGCAAACCAGCGTTAGTCCCGCAGGGTATCATTCCAGTATGCGCAGCTGGATTTTGGGGCTTTTGCTTTCCTTTGTCCTTCTTGCCGGCGGCTTTGTGATGCTATATGGCAACGAACTAGGCTGGCATCAAGAAGATTTTGGAAATGTGGCCCCTTATCTGGTTATGGGCATAGCCCTTGTTTTCCTACCCTTTCACCTGCTAAGGCTTCGAGATTTTAACCCAAAGCACTATTACGCGGTGCTTTACGAAGAAGGCGTGATAGTGAAAAAGGGGCCCCGGGCAAGGCAATTTATACAGATAAGTTTTGACGATTTGGCCGGCATACAGGATGTGTGGATGCACATCCGCGGCTCTAATCAAATCGAACGTAATATAGAAATAATTCCCAAAAACGGAAAGAACTTCGTAGTCACCACCCACTCTTTAAAAACCCTGCAAGATTATGATTTGTTTTTGGACCAGCTATGCGCCAGATACAAATGGCATGTAACCAAAGACATGATAAAATCCGACATAAAAAATTTCGAGCTTAAAATTAATATCGTCGGCAAGAAGATATTCCTCAAAGATGAAAGACTATTTTTCAATAATGGGCAAGAATCATTACATCTAAAAGACCTTTACAGCACAAAAGATGATGCCGCCAACAACCGCCTTCAATTTATTTCCATGGTTAACGACAGAGAGAAGGTTGTTTTTGACGCGCCCCTAAGAAATTTAATGAACCTGCATCTCCTCTATTTCGCCCATGATTTGGTGCGCTATGACGACGTCTCTTGGCTTGGCGCGAACAAAATGAAGCAATTTATCAAGGTTAATACCGTCTCGCCGGAAAAGCAAAGCCAGCTTGTGGTTGGCGCGCCCCTTGTATATCAAAATTATGAATGTCCTCGCATTTTTAAGATGGCAAACCATTCTACCACCATGGAGCAGCAAGGCATTATGCTAACAGAGGCTTGGGGCATAGCCGACAGCAAATCCGCTTTAGATGTCCTAAAGCATTTGGCCGATGCCGAAACCCATACGGCAAGGGCCAGGCGCATTTTTGAAGCGGATGGCATGGAAGGCTATATTGTGCGGGATGACATGGAAGGCCTTCGCAACAAATCCCGCGAGGGATACATGTTTGCCGAAACATTCGAGCTTTTACAGGGCCTGCCTTCCGGCTACAGCTATAGCAAGCAAGAGCTGTCCGACATAAACCGCTTTGAAGCATGGGATTTGGGCAGGGCCGTTTCCATCGCCAAAATGTGCGTAAATTCGGGCTACCTGGCGGAAGAAGAGGTGTGGCCATATATCGAAAAAGCCGCATCATCCACCGCCCAAATATACAGCAACTGGAAAGAATTTTTAGCCGCATATGCCTTTGGCCGCGCCCTTGGCTACGGCGGCCATCCCGACGATTTGCGCCGCACAATCCATTATCTACTAAGAGACGTAAACAGCCCATATAAAGACACAGAATTTCCCAAAAAAGAGGCGGAAGATGGATATAACTTTTGAGCCTTTAGGGCGTATTGACATTGATGGGCCGCACACCTTTGCGGCAAAACTTGAAAACGACACCATCGGTTTCATATACGGTTATTCACTGGCCCGCATAGATGAAAAACCACCAATGTTTTTCATCTATTCCGCGGACATCTATCCGCCGCATCAGGGCAAGGGCTACGGAAGCCGTTTTATGCAATTTGTCGTTAGTTGGGCGCAAGAAAACGGCTTTAGTGAAAGCTTTGTCATGACGGAAAGAGATAATATCGCTGCCTGCCGCGCGTACGAGAAGGCAGGCATGATACATAATGAAAATGATTGTGATAGACTTTATGTTATAGAATATGGGGATGATTTGTAATGCTAGAAAAAACCGGCATACCAACCATTGCATTGTTTCAATTGCCTAACACAATGAGTATTTAATTTATTAATTCAGGAGGAAGATTATGAAGAAAATGATAGCAACAGTTTTGGCTTTTACATTGGCAATGGGCGTCTTTGCACCTACTGTCTTGTATGCTGATGACACGATAAGTATCACCATCAACGGCACATATATAAGCTTTGATGTGCCACCGCGAATCGTTAACGACAGAACCATGTTGCCACTTCGTGCCATTGGCGAAGCATTGGGTATGACTGTGCTTCACGACCCTGAAGCAAATACGGCAATACTGATACAAGGCGACACTACCATTATCCATGAAATCGGCACAGCAAATATCACTGTAAATGGCGTAACATCAGAGTTTGACGTACCTTCCATGCTTGTTGAAAACAGAACTTTGATGCCTGTGCGTATGCTGGCAGAGGCTATTGGGGCTGATGTAGATTGGGTGAATGAAACGCGGACGGTAACGGTGGATACGCGGGTTTCGGCAGCAGCACAACCAACACCCACGCCGCAGCCTACACCTACACCGCAAGCTACTGTGGACTACATTACCATACGAGGTGTGCGTTACAGCACGTCCTTGACGCGGCTTGAATTAAGTTCATCGGCCCTACAAAACCAAGATATTGCGCCTTTGCGTTACATGGTAAACTTGACTGTATTATTGCTAGATAGCAACCAAATTAGCGACATCACGCCACTAGTTGGACTTACGAATTTAGAGTTCCTGCGGCTAGATGGCAACCAAATTGGCAATATTGCGCCGCTTGCAGGGCTTACAAGCCTAGATCATTTGAATTTGCAAGACAACCGAATCAGTGACATCACATCACTGGCTGGGCTTACAAATTTAAGATATCTGTGGCTAGACGGCAACCAAATTAGCAATATTGCGCCGCTTGCGGGGCTTACAAGCCTAGGCGATTTGACTTTGCAAAACAACCGAATCAGTGACATCGCACCACTGGCTGGGCTTACGAATTTGGAGTTTCTGTGGCTAGATGGCAACCAAATTGACAATATTGCGCCGCTTGCGGGGCTTACAAGCCTGGGCAATTTGAATTTGCAAAACAACCGAATCAGTGACATCACATCACTGGCTGGACTTACGAATTTGACAGATCTAAGCCTAGCTCACAATCAAATTAGCAATGTTACGCCGCTTGCGGGGCTTATGAGTTTAAGGTTTTTGCGATTAGACGGTAACCAAATTAACAACCTTGAGCCACTTGCTGGGCTTACGACTTTAATCCAGCTTCATTTAGATAACAACCAAATCAATAATATAGCAGCTCTATCTGAGCTTACAAATTTAGTACACCTATTTTTGGATAATAATCAAGTCAGTGACCTTACGCCCATATCAAACCATATGAATCTCATCCATTTGAGCCTGAGTAGTAATAGAATCAGCAACCTTGAGCCACTGGCAAGACTTACAGGGCTTATGGGATTGAATGTGTTTGACAATCAAATAAGTGATATATCGCCTTTGTCAGGACTTGTAAGTTTAACAGACTTGAACTTGTGGCGTAATCAAGTCAGTGATATATCGCCCTTGAGGGGGCTTATAAACCTAGAATGGTTAGAAATATGGGAAAATCCAATAGCAGATTGGTCACCTGTTCAACATGTACCACGAGTTTTCGGCAGACCTTGATGTGCATTATCTGATGACGATGCTTTGCACCGCTACAGACAACCAAAAGTCGTCAGCCTCTACAATTTACATAGGAGTGATAAAATGTTAGAAAAAACCGGAATACCCACGGTAGCAGACGTTGACGCGGTTTTTCCATCGGAAGCGCGGCTGGCCCAAGGCCCCGTCGCGGTGATAGAATGTTTTCAGCGCATACCCTGCAACCCATGCGCCACATCTTGCCCGCGGGGTGCCATCTTGCCCTTTGAGGACATCAACGATAGGCCCGCCATCAATGAGACAGTCTGCAATGGCTGCGCGCTGTGCCTAACAAAATGCCCGGGCATCGCCATTATGATTGTGGACATGACATGGTCCGCAGAGCGCGCCCTGATAAAGCTTGCATACGAATTTAGGCCGCTGCCCGAAAAAGGCGATGAAGTGCTTGCCCTAGACCGCGCCGGCAATGTCGTAACAAAGGTTGAGGTTATCCAGGTGCTGCTAAACCACGCCATGAACAAGGTGCCAATAGTTTCCGTTGCCGTGGACAAGTCCCTTGTGAAAACCGTGCGCAATATCCGCTTGGACAAGCGCGGATCCGCCATTGTATGCCGCTGTAACGACCTTACCGCAGACGATATCAAAGACCTTATAGCCCAAGGCGCCACATCCATTGACGAGCTAAAGCGCGTGGCGCGCCTGGGCATGGGCCCCTGCCAAGGCCGAAATTGCATACCCCTTGTGGCGGGCGAGCTTTCCCGCGCGCTGGGCGTGCCTGTGGCGCAGCTTTCGCCGGGCACCTTCCGCCCATCGGTGAAAAGCATTGCCCTGGGAGATTTGGCAGCATATAACGAAGAGGGGGATATCAAATAGTGAAAAATACAGCAGATATAGTAATCATTGGCGGCGGCATTTCGGGCGTCGCCATAGGGTATTTTCTTCTTAAAAATGGTGCAAAAAATGTTGTGATAATAGAGCGGGACTATCTGACGGCAGGTGCTACGGGCAGATGTGGCGCGGGTATACGCCAGCAATGGGGCACAGAGCTTAACTGCCTTATGTCAAAATTTTCATGCGAATTTTTTGAAAATGCCGGCAGCCATCTTCAATATAGCAGCGATATCGAATTTCATCAGGGCGGCTATTTGATGCTTATCTCCACGGAAAAAGAGCTTGAACAAACAAAGAAAAACATCGCGGTGCAAAACAGCCTTGGCATAGACAGCCGGCTGCTTAGCAAAGCTGAAATAAAGCAAATTGCGCCTAAGGTTAACACAGAAAGCCTTTTGGCGGGCGCTTTTCATCAACGGGATGGGCATCTTAACCCATTTCACACCACCCACGCCTTTGCCCAAGCTTTTAAGCGTCTTGGCGGCGAAATTTACACGGATACTTCCGTTACAGGCATCACAACTGAGGGTAGCCGCATCAAGGGCGTGGAAACAAGCGGCGGCTTTATCGCAACCAACTGTATCGTCAACGCCGCGGGCGGCTATAGCCAGCAGATTGCGGCCATGGCAGGGGTGGCTTTGCCTTTATATTCCGAACGTCACAACATCCTCGTAACCGAGCCCGTAGAGCGTGTGCTAAGCCCCGTGCTGATGTCATTTTCCTTGAATTTTTATTGCCAGCAGGTGCCCCACGGCTCTTTCGTGATGGGCCGCACCTGCGACAACCAGCCCCGGGACCTGCGCATCACCGCCGACAGCGAATTTCCCGTACATATGGCCAAAACCATCACCGCCATCATGCCATCCCTCAACAAGCTGCGGATGTTGCGGCAATGGGCGGGGCTTTACAATATGTCGCCGGACAAGCACCCCATCTATTGCGAAGCGCCGGAGCTTCCGGGGTTTTACACGGCGGCGGGCTATTCTGGCCGCGGCTTTATGCTGGCACCCGCCACAGGCCAAAGCATGGCAGAGCTTATTCTCGGCCTTACACCAACCCTGCCATGGCAACGCCTGGGAATTTCGCGCTTTGAAGAAGGCAATTTGATTTTAGAACCATCAGTAGTATAAAAAACACGGCGGGGCTTGCCCCGCCGTTGTTATATCTACGCCATCTTCAAAAGAACCGTCTCGTCATCCACGCCATATATGGCAATATTGCTTCTGGGCTGCCATCCCAGCCTCTGCCTTAGTTCTTCCGACAATGTTATCCTTCCAAGCTTATCTATTTTGCTGATGGCCCATTCTTCTGCTTTTTCAACATTTGTTGTCTTGAGGACTATCATGCCGCATACGGGATGCAACACAACAGTTGTATCTTCCGGCAGGCTCATCCTTTCTTTTATCAAAGTTGAAGGCAAGCCCAGCCTGCTTTGCTCGTCAAACTTTCTGTTGCTGTACCTTTCCATAAAAAATACCCCCTCTTGGTCTCTAAGCCTTGTAGGCTTTTGGTGTTGACAAATAAGACCTGAGTGAGATATAATGTTCTCAGGCCTTAGGGTCTGGTG
>WQVI01000077.1 GCA_009781625.1 Defluviitaleaceae bacterium
ACGGCACCCGCTTTGCGGATATAGTCCATCATGGAATTATCTGTCTGGGCGGCTATCAGGATGTCTCCTTCTTGAAATCGTCTGCCCGCGTCCTCCGTGGGCTTTATGACGGCGGTTTTGCCGATGGTAAGGCCGCTGCCGCCATGGCCGGCACCTTTTGCCAGCACATGGCCCACAACCTGCACCTTAACAAGATTTGTGCTGCCTGTGGCACCAACAGGCACACCAGCCACAACCACAATAAGGTCTCCGTCTTTGGCCAGGTTGCTTTTCATGGCACATTTGCCCGCCACTTCAAAAAGCTCGTCGTCACATTCCACCATGGGCGTTGTCATGGCTGTAATGCCCCACACAAGGGACATTTGCCGCCATACCGTCTCGCTTGTCGCAACCACAAGTATGGTGCAATTTGGGCGGTATTTAGCCACCATGCGGCCCGTAAAGCCTGTTTTGGTTACAGTGACGATACAGGCGGCGTTAAGGTCTTTGGCTATGCTGCATGTGGCAAAGGTGATGGCATTGGTGACATTTACCACATCATGCTCGTCACGTTGGGACATTATTTGGTCATAGTCCACATTTTCTTCTGTTTGGCGCGCAATACGGTCCATCATCTTCACGGCTTCCACGGGATAGCTGCCTTTTGCGGTTTCGCCGGAAAGCATTATGGCGTCAGTGCCGTCAAAGATGGCGTTTGCAACGTCGTTGGCCTCGGCACGGGTTGGGCGCGGGTTGTGTATCATGGATTCTAACATCTGGGTGGCGGTGATAACGGGCTTGCCCACCATGTTGCACTTCTTTATCATATCCTTTTGTATCAGCGGCACCTCTTCGGGGGGAATTTCCACGCCCATGTCGCCCCGGGCCACCATTATGCCGTCAGCCACTTCGAGGATGGACTCTAAATTGTCCACACCTTCGCGGTTCTCAATTTTGGCAATAATCATAAGGTCCGAGCCATCGTTATCATCCAAAATTTGGCGTATCTCAAGCACATCCTTGGCACTGCGCACGAAAGACGCCGCAATAAAATCAAAACCCTCTTTTATGCCAAATTTTATGTCCTCTATGTCTTTATCCGTCAGCGAAGGCAGTGAAACATTTACTTCCGGTAGGTTTACGCCTTTGTTGTCTCCCAGCTCGCCGTCATTGCCCACGATGCATTCAACATTATTTCCCACAATGGCGGAAACGCGCAGCTCTATCAGCCCATCATCCAAAAGTATCTTGCTGCCCACATTTACATCGTTTGGAAGCTCTGCATAAGTAACGGACACAATATTTTCATTGCCGTCCACATCGTCTGTGGTAAGGGTAAATTTCTGGCCTTTTTTCAGCTTCACATCGCCATCTTTAAAGGTTCTTATGCGTATCTCTGGCCCCTTGGTGTCCAGCAAAAGGGCCACGGGTGCTTTCAGTTCTTCCCGTGCGGTTTTTACATTTTTAATGACGCCTTCATGGGTTTTGAAAGTGCCGTGGGAAAAGTTTATGCGGGCGGTGTTCATCCCCGCCTCTATAAGCCGTTTTATCGTTGCCACATCGTTGGTGGCGGGCCCAAGGGTAGCCACAATTTTGGTTTTTCTCATCTTCTAGCCTCCTATATTTTGTCATTCAGTTCTTTCGAATATCATTTCTTGGTCCCCAAGCTGTACATGCACTGTAAATTTTAGCTCGTCATCAAGATGGGGCTCGAATGTAAAGCTTTGAGATTGTATAAAAGCATCCGACATGTCTTCGCCGCCAATGAAGGCGTCTGTGTAATACACTATAATCATAAATCCGCCGGGATGAAACCTATCGGCAAGAGTAAATCCTTTTGTTACATGATAATATCCCCCAAGAAAGTTGTTCGTATCTTCCGGGTTGTCTAAAAACCAATAAAATCTGTCGCCGTTAAAAACCATGTAGCCATAGCCGTCGTTTATGCCTCTTAGCACGCCGTTAAGCTCTGCTTTGTGGTGCGCATCGTCAAAAATTACTGTGTTAAAGATGCGCTCTATCAATTCAAAATCTTCATCAGTGCGGTCTTCACCCAGCAAAAAGGTGATGATATAGCCTTCTGTGCCGCTTGTCATGATGTAGGCACGGGTGAGGTGGCTTGCATCATGGTTTGTCATTTCTATGCTTCTCCACATTACGCCGTTCATATATACGCTGCGATAGTGCCTGTGGCCATCAAGGCCTGCTGCTTGCTCAAACCCATTTTCTATGTAGCTGTCCATTACATCCCACACCAAAAGAGACGCGGGAATTCCTTCGTCACTCTCTAATATGTCAAATGCAACTACAAATCCATCGCCTACAAAGGCCCGTGAAGGCTGGGACACTTCTGTGAAGGTTGCGGGCATTTGAAAGGAAAGTCTGCCATATGTGTGTTGCGTAAAATGTAATTCATCTGTCTCGTCCGTGAGGCCAAATAGATATTCTATCATGGCTATAATCTCATCAACTTCATCGTCCGAGGCTTGATTATCCATTGTTAAATCGACACCCAGTCTCTCCAGGGTTCGGCAAGATGCAAAAAAGGTTAGCCCAAGGGCCATAATTGCTACCAATATCAGTCTTTTCGTCATAAATTAATGCTCTCCTATCTCAATAATAATTGCAAAATCTTTAATTATCTCTGCAACCTTGGCTTCGTCTGCCAAATCAATAATTATTATTTCGGTAAACTGCAATAAATCGTAAACGCTTTTGTCTGCAAAGCTGTCTCTTGGAATGCGCAACGATGCAAGGCTGTGGTTATGTGCCCAGTAAAATGTACTTGACTGCTCATGAAAATATCTTCCATAAATTAAGTCCTCTTCGGTAAAATGAAACCGTGACATAATATATTCCAGCGGAAAATCCATGCTTTGGCGGTTAATTTGAAGCTCGAAAATTTTAGCTCTGTACAGCGCGCTTGCATCTTCGTATACTAAGGCCTCATCCGTAATATACAAAATCCTAATAGATAAAGGCTCTACAGCTATCATATGAAGCCAATATGCTTCCGGAAGATTTGTCAAAAGAGGTAATTCTTTCAAAGATGCAAAACCTATTCTTCCCGCCATATCTGCCACATCATCTATAGCACTACCTTCCCTGACGGCCTGATGTGTATACAAAAATTCTTCCATTGAAGAGAAGCTAAGACCACATGGTATAGACATGTGTTCTTGATGTTGACCGCATCCAGCCATAAGTGAAGACATCGTCAAAACAAGTACCAGCAACCGCTTTGTCAACTTCATGACAACCCCCCCTATATTGACAATATCTTTATTATATCATAAAGTTCGTGGTTGTAGGGCTTTTTTTCTTCAAGGGCTTCAAAAATATCCAAATCGTCATATTTTCCGTTTTTCATCACAACCACCCTGTTTTGTGCGCCGCTTACAAAAAGCTCTACGGCTTTGTAGCCCATCATGCTGGCGTGCATCCTGTCCACGGCGGTGGGTATGCCGCCCCGTTGCAGATGGCCTAAGATGGTAGAGCGGGTTTCTATGCCTGTAATGCGCTCTATGTCAAGAGATAGCTGATAGCTGTCGCCTATGCCTTCCGCCACAAGGATAAGGTTGTGGCGTTTGCCCTTGCCGCGGTTTTCCATAATTTGGCGCACAACGGCGTCAAGGTCTACCTCTTTAAATTCTGGTATCATAATTTCCTCAGCACCGCCTGTCATGCCACACCATAGGGCAATTTGGCCGCAATTGCGCCCCATTACTTCTATGACGGAGCAACGCTCGTGAGAACTGGACGTGTCGCGTATTTTGTTTACGGCGTCCATGCCTGTGTTTACGGCGGTGTCAAAGCCGATTGTGTATTCGGAGCAGCATAAATCCAAATCAATGGTGGCAGGGATACCAAAGACGTTAACGCCGCGCCGCGCAAGCTTTGATGCGCCTTTTAGCGAGCCATCGCCCCCGATAACCACAAGGCCATCCAGCGCAAGCACATTGCACACCTGGGCGGCCCTGTCCAGCCCCTCATCCGTCCGCATTTCCTCGCTGCGGGCCGTGCGCAGGATGGTGCCGCCACGATGGATGATGTCGGAAACATCCTTGGCCGTCATCTCGTGGAAGTCGGCAGCTATAAGGCCCTCATAGCCGCGCAGGACGCCAAAAACCTGTAGGTCATGATACATGGCCGTGCGCACAACGGCGCGGATGGCAGCGTTCATGCCCGGGGCATCGCCACCGGATGTTAATATGCCTATCTTCTTCTTCGCGTCAATTTTTCTCATCTGTTTGCTCCTTTTCAAGCATTAGTTTCAAATTTCCGGGGATATATTCAAATTCTGCGCCTATATCAAAATGCCACAGCTTCTTGCGAATATTTTCAGGGAAATTTGCAAAGCTGTTTGAATTTATCATGATTTCCGTTTCGGCTTCATCAAAGATTATTTGCTCTGCATCATCAAGGCGCTCTTTATTAGCGGGACAAACTTTTTGGCAGTGATAACATCCATACAAGCTGCTATGAGCGTATGGGGGTTTCCAAATATCGCAATCTATTAAAAACCTGTCGGGCTGTATGGCCTTTGTTGGGCAGCTTGTAATGCATTTGCCGCAAGCTTCACAGGCGGCCATGTTTTTTACGTCACGCCAAACATAGTCGGTTGGCCTTATGTCCGATATGTATGAGCCAATACGCACAAAGCTGCCCCAATCGCTGCAATAAGTGATGTTGTTTCGGCCATATTCGCATAAACCGCCACGGACAGCAAGACGTTTTTGGGGCATCCAATGTATGTATTCTAGCTTAAAGCCCATGTCGGCAAAGATGCGTTTTACTTCTGCATTTCCGCCGATGGCCCTGTTGTTTTGACCGCCTTCTATAAAGCAAGATGCTGCCTTGCCCTTGTGATAAAACACAGCCTCATAAATATGTTGTTTCCAGACCGCAACTACAATAGACTTTGGTGTGAAGTCTACCTGTGGCACCTCAAGAACATAACGTTCGTTTAAAATCCACTTTTGATAATCGCTTAGTTCATTTTCCGTGGCAAATTTTGCTATGTCCGCACTGATGTCATCAAGAACATCAAGGGGTAAAATAGCAATCCTGATATCTCTCTCAATCATCCTATGCTCCTATGCTTTAAAAGGTGGTGTCGGGTAAACCCGACTAAAAGTAACGGTTACAAACCGCGTGGCGGTTGTTTTATATAGTTCTTAATGTCCTCATCGCTTACATTACCGCATGTCGCGCAGAAAAATCCACTATCCCAAACAGAATTGTGAAGATTTGCTTCTCTAATATGCGGAAACATTGCCTGCAAATACCTTGAAGACCGCCCTTTCAGCAATCTCATAATAGCGCTTGGTGAAAGGCGCGCAGGACTTATCACCTTGATATAAACAAAATTTTTACCTATCCTTCCTTCCAGCTTGATAAGCTCGTTTTCCTTGCAGCCTTCGCTTATTATCTCTCCGGCCCTAATCTTCACATCACCCACCAAAATAGGTGCTAAAAACTTCGTGTGCCATACAAAATGATACTTGATGTCTGTTACTACAGGGGTTCTCTTATCCGGCATGTTATCTCTCCTCTCGACTTGTAGTCGTTACTTTTAGCGGGGTTTACCCCGCATTCCCTCTTAAAATCACACAATCCACGCCTAACATTTCCCTTAACTTGCTTAACAAATCCTCATTCTTACTGTTAATCCAATATCTGTCCGTCACCTTCCTACGCTCGCCACTTGCCTCATCATATATCACCACAGGCGTTTGCCCGCCATAGCGCGAAAGCAAGGCCATCACGTCTTCCATGGGTACATGGCTGCTCTTTGGTATTTTAAGCCAAAGGGTGGCCGTGCTGGCCTCGCTGCTGCCATCCAAAAATTGTATCATCTCGCATAAAACAGCATTGCCCTGATCTTCCCGCAGAGACACTTTGCCTTCAACAAGCACGGCGCGGCCTTCCACAAGCTGCCCTCCATGAATTTGATACAAATGCGGAAACACAACAAGCTCTACAAAGCCGTGCAAATCCTCAATGGTGATAAAGCACATAGGTTCGCGCTTTTGGCGCGTATAGACAATATTTTTCTTAGAAATTATGCCGCCTACAACAACCTGTTGGCCATCTTTAAGGCTACTTTGTTGGTCTGTCATGGCTGTTTCCTCGTCCTCATTTTGCGCAAAGTCTATGCTAAAGGCATTTACGCGGTCTCGCAGGCGGTCTTCATAATCCAGCAGAGGATGTCCGCTTACATAAATCCCCAGTACCTCTTTTTCGTCTTCCAACAGCTTTTTCATGGGCAATTCTTCAATATCCGGCAGGTCATCCTGGAAGATGTCCGCGCTATCGCCCTCATCTTCAAAATCCATATCCAAAAGGGACATCTGCCCCGCCATATTGTGCTTGCGGCTGGACGCAACCCCCGTCAGAAGACGTTCGTGTATATTCATATATTGAGAACGCGCGCCGCCAAAAGAGGTGAAAGCCCCCGCTTTTATAAGGGATTCCAGTCCACGCTTATTTAAATCCGCTGTTTGCAATCTATTGATAAATTCTGTCAGTGACTTATAGGGCCCGTCCGCTGCGCGATTTGCCACAATAGCTGCCACTGTGGGTCGCCCAAGGTTTTTGATAGCATTCATGCCAAAGCGTATCGACACCTCACCATCCGCTTCCGCCACCGAAAAGTGCGGCAAGCTTTCATTAACATCAGGGGGCAGCACAGCTAGTCCCATTTTTTTGCATTCGCTTATATATTCAGCAATTTTGCTGGTGTTGTCCATCACGGATGTCATCAACGCCGCCATAAATTCGGCGGGATAATAAATTTTAAGCCATGCCGTTTGATAGCCGATGGTGGCATAGGCCGCAGAATGGGCCTTGCCAAAGGCATACTCTGCAAAGTCTTCCATTTCCTTGAAAATTTTCGCGGCAATAGCCTCGGGGATGCCATTGGCTATACAACCCTCGATAAAATGCGCTTTTTCCTTCTCCATCTCATCCTTTTTCTTCTTGGACATGGCCCGGCGCACAAGGTCGGATTGTCCCCAGGTGTATCCGCCCAAATCCCGCACAATTTGCATAACTTGCTCTTGATAGACGATGCAGCCGTAGGTTTCGCGCAAAATAGGCTCCAGCGCGGGGTGGGTGTAAGATATTGCGGCGGCGTTATGCTTGCTTCTGACATACTTGGGTATAAATTCCATTGGCCCGGGGCGGAAAAGAGCTATGCCCGCCATTAAATCCGTGATGCTGGATGGCTTTAGCTCTTTCATCAAAGATGTCATCCCGCGGGATTCTAATTGGAACATGCCTTCTGTGCGTCCCGCAGAAATCGCATCAAACACCTTTGCATCTTCC
>WQVI01000078.1 GCA_009781625.1 Defluviitaleaceae bacterium
AAACCGTCCCAAGAAAACGCAGAATTTTTGTTTGAATGCAAGGAAGCGACGACGACGCGTGCCTAAAGGCACGCTAGAAGGAGCTGACGCAGCATTCGAACAAAAAGGCAAGTTTTATGGGATGGTTTTCAAGTTTAATGCCTATAGCCTATATATTAGCGGAATAACGCGATAAGTCTTTTTTGCTTCTCCTGAGAATAAGCTTGCAGGAGGAGGGTGGACATGATGAAGCTTAGTAAATTGGGCAAAATTCTTCTGCCGCTGATAGTGGCATCACTAAATATATTGATAATAGTTTTTCCAAGAGAAAGCCTAGCGGCCGCAAGAGATGGCCTTTTGCTTTGGTCACAAAATGTCTTACCGGGCATCTTGCCTTTTGTGATAGGGGCCAACATCCTTATGGCTTTAGGTGTCGCAAATTTCCTTGGAGAGCTTCTTTCGCCCATCATGAGGCGGACTTTCAAAGTGCCTGGCATAGGCGGCTTTGCCCTTGTTATAGGCCTCATGTCAGGATATCCCGTAGGCACAAAAGTTGTTTGTGAGATGCGCGCAGATGGGCAAATTAGCAAAACCGAGGCGCAAAGGCTTGTGGCCCTTACCAGCAACGCCGGCCCTTTGTTTATATTGGGTGCGGTAGCAACCGGCATGTTTGCCTCGCGCCCTTTGGGCTATTTCTTGCTGGCCACACACTATTTGGGCACATTTACCATAGGTTTTATCATGAGATTTTATAAGGGCCGTGGTGAAAGGAGCCAAAAAAACACCGAGGACAGGAAGCTTCCATTGCATGTAAGAGCATTTAGGGCTATGGATGCGGCAAGGCGCAAGAATGGCCAGAGCTTTGGTGCTATATTTGGGCAATCTGTTAAAAACGCCGTAGAGACTATGCTGATAATTGGTGGCTTCATCGTGCTTTTCGCTGTAATCTCTACTATCCTAGAGCTTTCTGGTGTGTTTTATGTGATGTCTGCCATTTTTGCGCCCATTTTGAGCATTGTGGGTATTTCAGAAATGTTCCACGTGGAACTCTTTGCGGGGCTGATTGAAATGACAAATGGGATAAGTATGTTAAGTGGGCATGGGATAAGTTCGCAGGCTGTTGTGCTTAGCGCAGCCATTATTTCTTTTGGCGGCCTGTCTATCCTTTTTCAAGGCATCAACTTCATCAGCAAAACGGATATCAGCGTGGCCATGTTTGTTATGTGTAAGCTAGCGCATGGTTTGTTTGCGGGCATATATGCCGCGATTTTATATCCGCTTTTTGCAGGTGCCATTGAAAGCGAACACGCCGTGACGGTGTATGGTCACGGCGTGGCATCAAGGTTTGTGCAATCTTCAACGTATTTTGCAACTGCGATGGTTGTGATGTTGATTGTGGGGCTGGGTGCTATTATTGTAAGGGTGTTTCGTAGGGGTAGTTAGTTGTTGGTTGGGGTGCCTCGTCGGCTAAAGCCGACAGCGGCTTGCGGACTCAAGTCCGCTTGCCCATCCCGAGTTTAGGGCCTGTTCCCACTAACGAAAACGCACATTTGCGATCGATATTTCCGCCACTCTGGTGGCGACGACAAGCTCTTCCTCGCGTGACCCTTGGTTTTGGCACATGGTTCTCGTGCCAAAACTTGTGGGCACGCCACGTCATCATACTAATCTTATGTTAAAAACATTGAAAGCAAGCTGCAAAATCTACAGTGATTCAAGTAGTTTTGCAGGGCAGCTTTCAATGTTTTTAACTTAGATTAGTATCACTTCCTTGATTGGCGAAAAATCGCCTCACAAATCTGCATTTTCTTATAGTGGAAACAGGCCCTAGTCGGAATCTTTAGCCGACTTTAGTCGGCATTGCCTACCCTAATTCAATCCTAATTCAAATGCTCATACACCAAATCCCACAACGCCGGCACTCCCAGCTCTTTCGTCCAAAAACCAACCCCCGCTAAATTATTTCGCCTTACAAGCCCAAGCTTTTCATCCATAGACCGTAAGTCTTGCAGCCACACGCGATATCTTACTTCTACCCCATTTTCAGTAAATTCCACTTCACCATAATATTGGCGCATAATATAATCCCAAAAGAATTCACCGCCGCGGGATGTGATGGTATCACGGGCCAAAGCATTCCCCATGCCCACAGCGCGCGGCGTTTCGTTGCGCAGGCTCCAAACAAGCTGCCATTCACCATCCACAAACTCTTCACGCCAAATTCGTGCGTATGTTGGCAGGGCCACCACCACCTGATACGGCGGCACCTCGTTCAATGTATTGCGTATGGCGTCCTCTACAAATCCAAAACTGGCAACAGGCCCCGCCGTGTCAATTGTAGTCCAGTGTTCGTCATATGCCATAATAATAACATAATCCACCGTCAGGCCAATTTCTGTGCGATTCCAAAACATATTGTGAGGCGCTGGCACTTTTACGGCTACAGAAAGCACGGCCCCCGCTTCGCGCATAGGCACGGAAAGCTCTCGTAAAAACTGTATCCATTGGTCAGCAATATCAGGCGGCACAACTTCATAGTCCACCTGTATCCCATCCAAATTATATTCTTCGATAAAGCCCATAAGCTGCGCGATAACATGATCTCGCACATAAGCATCTTCCAGCACAGCCCTGCTTATGATAGAGCTAAACCTAAGGTCACGGTCTGCATCTTGCAGCATAGGCCATACTTCCATGCCGTTATTATGCGCCCATGTAACATAATCATGCCTTGCCCTGCTTACAATATCGCCATTTGTATCATCGTCAGCGAAGGCAAACCACACAGGTGAGATAACGTTCATGCCTTGGGGCGCTCGCCATGCATCAGGGCATCCGATGTTCATATGCCAAGCAAAGTTTATAGGCTCGTTTGCGGCGCGTGTCATTGGCCTGCGCGTCTCAATTTGAGGAATTGCGAGAATAATATCCACAAATCCCAAGTTCTCAGCCAAGACGTAGCCTGTTAGCCCATTTTCTATCTGTACACGGAAAAAGCCGTCGTAATATTCGCCTCGTGGCACTTCGTTAAGACTGATAACCCTGTCGCCGGGGTTAAGCCGTGACATTATTGGGTGTTGATCGTCAGGGCCAAAGCGCATGGGTACAAAAAAGTCTTCATCGTCCTCTTCATCGGCTATCACTGCGTAGATGCGTCTTTGATAACGATGAAGCTGTACAATAACAAAGTTGTATTCTTCTTGATAGCTTATCGTCACAGGATATCTTTCCATTATCATATCCGCTGACATATATGCCATGCCGCCATCTTCCCTTATGGGATGTGCAAGAGGCTGTGGCTGCCAATTAGAGGTGTATGTGTCCTCATTGGGCCGAAAGCGCATAACTTCATTGGCATTTGTTATCGTAAGCCTATTTGAGTTTTGCTCCCAAAATATGTATCTATCTATATATGCGCGCAAAAAGTCGGCAGGAAGATGTAAGCTGCCATCTATAAAGATGGGCGCGCTATGATGGGTTGTTATCTCACCATTAATAACAGCATGTATGTGGTTTGCATTAAGGTGCCTGTTGCCTTCATATTCAAAAAAACTAACCTCTTCCATATTTGGCTCTTGTCGTGCAGTTTCTGCGGCACTATCACCAAAAAAAAGGCTATGCACCAAAAAGCCGGCGGTGGCAATGATGCCCACGGCAATTATCAAAATTGGTATAAGCGCGGAAGAGCCTTTCCTGCGCCTATGGCTTCTGTTGTATGACAAAATTTTACCTCCTGCGTCAAAAAAGAATGTAAAAAACATTATAACATGCTAAATGCTAAAACGCAATTGCAGTAAATATTTGCTGGTATATATTAATTTTTGGGCAGCAAAATAATTAGAAAGGCTTTTCGGAGGGTGCGATGATAAAAATTGGTGTATTGGACAAGGATAAAACTGATGCAATAGGAGACCTTTTGCAAAACCTGTGTATAAATATACCCATAGAACTTTGCAAGCCTTGCAACCCTTTAGATATCTTAATCGTCAATAGTGTTCCCGAAAAAGGTTATGATAGCACACGTCTCTCCTCCAAAGTAATAATTGCAAATTCTGATGATAAGCAAGTTTTAGAATTAATTTCAACTATTGGTGCGCAAATAATTACTTACGGCTTCAACCCCAAGGCGGCAATAACCGCATCCAGCCATATTGACGGCGCCTTCGTGATATGTATACAAAGAGCTATTATCACCCTTTATGGTGCCCCCATGCTTCCCAGTGAGTTTGCTGTAGATTTTAAAGCTTACGGCCAGGCTGACGGATATGTTATGGGCACTGTAGCCGCGGCTTTGCTTTGTGGAGCAAAATTCTAACAGGCAGTCATATTTTTTGCATATTAGAAATAGAATATCATGATTTACTTTGATTTTCAAAAGCGCCGTAAATACGAAAGGAGCAAAAGTATGCAAATAGACAATCCCGGAGCAAATAACCGCACCAGCCTTTTTGGGGAGATAACAACCGAAGCAGAATTTAGTCACGATGTCCATGGCGAGGGTTTTTACAGCTTCAATCTTATGGTGCCGCGTTTAAGTGACACCTATGATACCCTGCCCATCACTATTTCCGAGCGCATCATGGACAAGGCTAAATTTATCCCAGGCAACCACATGTATTTATCGGGGCAAATTCGCTCTTACAACAACTACATAGAAGAAGAGAGGCGCAACCGCCTTGTGCTTACAGTTTTTGCAAAGGATTACGAATTTCGTGATGATACCTTAGGCGAAAGCCCTAATGATGTTTTTCTAGACGGTTACATATGCAAACCGCCTATATATCGCACAACCCCCTTTGGTCGCGAAATTGCAGACCTTCTTTTGGCCGTAAACCGTTCTTATAATAAATCGGACTATATACCCTGCATTACATGGGGCAGAAACGCCCGCTTTGGTGCAAAGCTTGTTGTAGGTGACAACATCAAGATATGGGGGCGTATGCAAAGCAGGATATACCAAAAAAAGCAGGACGATGGGGAAGTTTTGGAAAAAACGGCCTTTGAGGTGTCTGTTTCTAAGTTAGAGCACAACAACCAATCCAATTTTGAGGCCAACAGCCAGCAATAGTATTAATACAGGTTGACAAACTGTCCTTCAGATAGTAAAATATTAGAAACAGAAACCATTACGCTGTACTGGAGGGATATTTATGAAAATTGATTATTTTGTAGAGCTTAACGGTGAGCAGCACGAAATTAAGCGCCTAAGTGATATTGTAAAAGAGATATGGAAATCTGAGGGTAATCTTCTAAAAGACTTAACTTCCATAGAAGTGTATTTTAAACCCGAAGAAAAAATGTGCTATTATGTTTTAAACGGAGACAGCAAAGGACAATTTGAAATTTAGGTTTTGTATAAAAGCAGGCGGCGATGCGCATAAGATGCATCGCCGCCCTGTTTTGTTAATATGTCACCAGCACGGTTATCACACAGCCATCCTGTTTTTCTTCCACATCATATGTGGCATTTACGCCTGAATCCTGCATAACATCCACTGCCTGCTTTATGGTGTTGGTAAATATGCGTATGTCTCTTATATGGGCCTTTATGTTGCGCCGCGCCGCCATCTTCTTCTGGAAATTTAGTATCTTGTTGATATATTCTTCAGTTTTCTGCACTGTCATTTCACTTTGGACAATTCTTTCAATAATTTCCATCATTAACTGTTCGGCCTGAGGTAGGCTTCGGTCTTTCATAATAACCAACAATGCTCGGGCATGTCTTTCGGACAAACTATTTTCAATAAGCGCCTTCTTCGCCCTGCTTGGAAGCTTCAAAAGGCGCAGCTTGTTTGCTATGGTAGATTGGTTTTTGCCCAGCTTCCTTGCTAAATCGTCCTGTGTCAAGCTATGCTTGCTTATCAAAAAGTAAAATCCCTCGGCCTCTTCTATGTAATTTAAGTTTTGCCTTTGCAAGTTTTCAACCATTGCCAATATGGCGCTTTCGGCATCCGTGATATCCACAATAATTGCGGAAATTGTTGATATGCCGGCCAATTTAGTTGCCCTTAGCCTGCGCTCGCCGGCAATTAGCTCATATCCATCGCTTACGATACGCACGCTTATAGGCTGCATGAGGCCGTGTTGTTTTATGGATGTGGCCAAATCAACCAGCGCGATAGGTTCAAAATGTCGCCGTGGCTGAAAAGGGTTGGGCAAAACCATCTCCACAGGCAAATTGTATATTTTATCCTCTGACATATCTTGCAAATAATTCAAGCTAACAGCAGTATTCATATGACCCTCCTCTAAAAATGTAATATATTACCTTATTTAGTATAATATCACATTATTTCCGGAAACGTCAACCCTTTTTTAAAATTTTATAGAAAAATGGCATAATTCCTGCTATAGTATAAATGAGGCTGCTGCTAAAACTTTGTTAGGACAGGGTAAAACGACATAAAATTTAAAAAAATACGAGCATTCCGAAACCTCGGAAAGCCCGTATTTATCATATGCCCAAGGCCGGAATCGAACCGGCACGCCTTTAAGGGGCGCAGGATTTTAAGTCCTGTGCGTCTACCAATTCCGCCACTTGGGCGCGGTTTGGTTGCTAGGATATTTTTAAAAGAGGCGCCACCCGGATTTGAACCGGGGGTAAAGGAGTTGCAGTCCTCTGCCTTACCACTTGGCTATGGCGCCAATTGCAAGAAAACATGACCCGTAAGGGATTCGAACCCTTGTTACCGCCGTGAAAGGGCGGTGTCTTAACCCCTTGACCAACGGGCCTAAGTGATATTAAATCAATTTGAAAAACAAAAAACATTATAAACCAAAATTTCTGTTATGTCAATACTTTTTTGTTGTTTTCTTCGCTAGTTACAGAAAATGACAGATATAGTCATTAAACTTTAAAACAGTCCACTAACGCATCCATAAAATTATCGAATAGTGGCAAGGTTTGTCGCAGGTGCTGTTTTATCCAAAACCAATAATTTTCGATTTTATTTAGGTCAGGTGAATAAGGCGGCAGAAACTCAATGAAACAGCCCGCTCTTTGGGTCAATTCACGCAATATTGGTTTCCTGTGGAAAGTTGCATTATCCAAGACAAACCAAGAACCTTTGGGTACAACTTTTAGAAACATATGCTCAAACCAATGTTCAAATAGGATACTATCGGTGGTTCCATCGTAAATCATGGGCGCTATAATGTCACCTTCGCATTTGGCAGCCACAATGTTTGTCCTTTTGAATTTCTTGCCGTTTATGTTTCCTATAACTTTTACACCTTTTGGTGCATAAGCGTATTCACGAT
>WQVI01000079.1 GCA_009781625.1 Defluviitaleaceae bacterium
AAAGGCATCTGATACCCAGCGAGAGATTTCTTTCGTATATGTACACGGACCGTCCAAGCTACCGCCCCAATGACACGATGGATGTTTTCGGGGTTATAATGCCGCGCTATGGCCATGCGCATTTGCCTAGCGATGTCTTCACCCTGCGCATCGGTGATATGCTGGTGCTGCCTATCACCCTGGATGCCCACAACAGCTTCGCCATGCGGGTGCCTGTGGAAAATATGTTTGGCTTTGCGGATATTATTGTGGAAGTTAATGACGAAAGGCTTATGTCCTCTTGGATTGAATTTTTCGATTATACCAACCTGGGCTTTGTGATTGACGGCAACCTGGACAGAATTGCCTACTTCCACGGCGAGCAAAGCGGTGTGGAAATATCTGTTACAACTTTTGCGGGGATGCCCGTTGAAGGGCTAATTTTAAGCGGCGGCCCCGGAAACGATTATTCAGTAACCACGGATGTCTTTGGCATGGCGGCGGTGGATACGTCGGTGTTTTCGCATTCCACAGGATGGGAGCCCCATTGGGAAAGCTTTTGGTTTTCAGTGGCCAGTGATGCGCAAGTGTCGCAAAGCATTGGCTTCCCCAGAATTATCGTCCCAAGAAATATAATGATGGAGCACACATTTGAAGGCGGCGACACGGCAATTATCACCACCAACCGCATTTTGATAGACGGCATAAACGAAAATTACGCGGATGCGCCAATGTGGTCATCCATAAGTCGGGATGCTTTTCGCGGCCCGGCGGTGGATGTAGATTTTACAGTGGAAATAACCCGCCACGTCACCACCCCCACAATAAGCAGCCAAAATTACGACCATATAAACAGGCGCATGGTAACAACCTATAGCTTTGACACGACAAGCTCGTTTTACGGGGCGATACCGGGGCGGACGGAAAGCGGCCTGGCCGAAGTGACAGGCCTGCCCGTATCTGACAACCCTCTGATACGCTACAGCTTTCAGGTTAGGTACGAAGATGCCAACGGCCGTGAAACCACTGTGTGGCTGCGGGACAGAAGCTGGCACCATTTCCGCCAGGAAACGTCCATAAGGCATTTTGGCCTTGTTTTAGGCAGCAGAACTTTGGGGGTTGGCGAGACCACTCAGGCTTCGGTGGTAGAAAACCCCGATGATGCCTTTGGATTTTGGGGCATGGATGTAGATTCTGAGCAGATAACTTTAACCCAAGGGCGGCTGCTGACGGTTTTGGTTAGGGATGGCATAGTTTCGGCTGCGGCGGGTAGTCCCCAAGGTGTGCCCATCACCTTCACAGAGGGGCTTATCAGCAGTGCCTTCATATTTGCGGCGTATTTTGACGGGCAGTATATTTTCCCCGTCACAGGCCCTAACAGCATTAATTATGACTATACAGAGCGCGAGCTTGACATAGAGCTTAGCTTTGACGCGCCCCGTTATCAGCCCGGCGATGAAGTGACGGTGACAATCCAAACTTCTGCCCGGGCCCAGGTGCTTATCAGCGTCGTGGACGAATCCAGCATCCTTACCAATTGGCATAGAGCCGACTTTTTGTCAAGGCTGTACAACAGCTCTTGGGCAAGATGGCCCCAAAGCCATCAATTTGCATCCCACACCCAGCATAATTTTGGCGGGGCGGGTTTTGGCGCGGAAGGCGGCGGCGGTGGTGACGAGGGCTTTGACACCACCTTCCGTGACCATTTCGTGGATAATCCCATTTTCGAGCTTGTGCAGACAGACGCCAATGGCGTGGGGACGCTGACATTTACCTTGCCGGACCAAGTGACATCCTGGCGGGTTACGGCAATTGGCCTGACGCAAGGCGGCCTTGCCGGGGATGCGCGCTATAACATCATCTCGCATCTGGACTTTTATGTGGATTTGATGCTGACAAACGAATATATCGTGGGTGACGATATTGCCGCCGTGGCAAGGGCTTTCGGCAATGGGGGCCAGCCCGTAAGCTTCACCTTTAATGTCTTGCAAGACGGTGTAGTTATCTACACGGACAGCCAGGTTTCAAGCAGAAGTGCCGTGCTAAACGCCGGAAAGCTGGGCGTGGGCGACTACATCATGCAGGTTATCGCCACATCCGGCGCCTTTAGCGATGCCGTAGAGCTTCCCTTCACCGTTGTGGAAGCGGGGCTGATAATGCCTATGCGCGCAGCGGGGCAGCTTTCTGCCACTTCCGGAATCGAAGAGCTTAGTATGCGGCCTCTGCCCGTCCGCGTAACCCTGACAAACGCCGACATAGGCCCCATTGTCGACATCTTGACAGGCATTTGGAATAGCGGCTCTCATCGCACGGACTATATGGCCGCCAATGCCTTTATCAACTATTTCTTCACGGGCGAGGCGGATTTTGCCAGCGTGCGTGCTCAAATTCATGGGCCAAACGGCGGAATTCCCGAATTGATTTACGAATATGAAGACCTTTTCTACACGGCGCGCTTCGCCGCTTCCTTCCCAGAATTTGTAAACAGCCAACGGCTTATCAGCTATGTCCGAGACGAAATGGCTTACGCAGATGCCAAAGCCCGCGCGGCAGGGCTATTGGCCTTAGCAGCCGCAGGAGAGCCCGTCCTGCTGGAAATACAAAACGAAGTTGGCAATGTAAATGCAGGAGATTATATGACCATGCTATACCTTGGGGCGGCGCTTGCTGCTATAGGGGATGATGTGGGCGCGGCGGCCATGCTGGAAGGGTTTCCAAGGCCTACCGAGGTTTTGTCGCCCGGCGTTGAAACAGAAACCGCAAATACGTTGCTGCTATTTATCAACACCACGATAAACCCGCAGGCCGCTTGGAATCAGCTAAATTACGGCCAAGCAAATGTGTATGTGAGCAATGTGCCAGAGCGTATCAACTTCGTCAGAAGGGCCCGCATCTTGGGCGCAACCATCTCCGAGGTGCAATATCATCTAAACGGTGCCACCCACACGGTTAAGCTGGAAGATTTTGATAGGCACAGCTTACATCTAACCGCAGAGCAGTTTGACGACCTAAATTTGGTGCCCATCAGCGGCGCAACCAGCTTCCATATAGACTTTTACGGCTATGGTGCCGGAAATTGGGATGGGGCGGGCAATCGCATTGACATACAAAGGACAATTGAGCGAGACGGAGACCTATTTAGGGTTGACCTTAACATAACCCTGCCCAGCAATGCCCGCGGATTTTATACGATATACGACCGTGTGCCCAGCAATATGCGTTTTGTGCCACTGCGCCAGACATTAGATTGGGGCAACCATTTCTCTGTGCGTCACATCCAAAGGCAGTTGGTAGAAATTAGCTTTTTCAATAACCGTTATCAAGGCGGAAGCCGCACCGTAAGCTATCACGTCATGGAGCTATTTGAGGCAGATATGGCCCCGGGCACAACCTATATCAGCAATGGATGCGTGCATAACCATATATGGGGTGCAACCCGATGAAGACAATGCTAAAAGGCCTAGCGGCGGCAATGCTGCTGCTGGTTCTTTTTGCGTCAAATTCTGCTGTCGTAAATTATGGCAGTGTGGGGCAGCCTCAAGAAGAGGCAACCGCTACAGCGGCGGCGATAACAGAGCCAATGCTTGCAATACGTAATATCACCCATGAGATTTTTAACCATTCTGTTGCCAATCCTCGGCCATATGAGGTTGATGGCTTTATTGCGGCGGGAGTGGTGCCTCATCACACAACAGCCGCCGTGCTGATAAGCGGGTTTTTCACCCAGGCCGCCGCCTTTGCGGATTATTATGACCTTGTAATCATCCTGGCACCTAACCACGAGGGAGATTTGGCAAATGTCGTCCTGTCTTACAGGGATTGGGACATAGGCCAAGGGGTTTTCGCCCATAGGGGCTTTGTGAGCGACCTTATGGCGGCACCCGACATAAACACAGCAATAAGCCATGACCATCTGGAGATTGACCATTCGGCTTCCGTGCTAATCCCCTATGTGTATCACTATTTGCCGGGCACAAAAGTTGCCCCTATTTTGCTAAACCGCTCGTTAAGTTTTAACGACACAACCAACCTCTTCCACTGGCTTATGGATTGGATTGATGCTTCCGGCCAAAATGTGCTGCTGGTTGCGTCTATAGATTTTTCCCATTTCCTTACCGCGCCCGAGGCCATGGAAAGGGATATTTTTACGGCAAATGCAATTGCAAATAGGGATTATCGGCTGCTTCATTCGTTGTGTGACCATTATCTGGATTCTCCTGCGGCAATGGTTATCTTCCTAAAATATCTGGGCGCGCTGGGCATAGAGGCGCAAATTGCTTACCATACCGACGCCACAGAATTTTTAGGCCCGGGCCTTGATGAAACCACGTCATACAAAATAATTGTGGGGGCAAAGCCGCCCTATCCTGCCCAGCCCACCCAAGTAAGGCTAACTTTTACAGGCGACCTGATGCTGCACGAACCCCAAATGAGCATTGATTTTGACCATACCTTCTCAAGGGTGCGCCCTCATCTGGAAAGTGCAGATTTAACCATCGGCAACCTGGAAACTGTGCTAAACGGCACTTTTAGCGACTTTCCGCTGTTTTCCGCCCCCGATGACTTTGGCCATGCCCTTAAAAATGCCGGGTTTGACCTGCTGGCCACGGCTAATAACCATTCTCTGGACCAAGGGGTTGATGGCCTTTTGCGCAGCCTTGACTTTTTGGACAGCATAGGCATCGACACTTTTGGTACCTATAGAAATCGCGAGGAAAGAGATGACGTGTTGATACGTGAGGTTGAGGGCATCCGCTTTGCTTTTCTTGCTTACACCTTTGGCACCAACGGCCAGCCAATACCCCAAGGGCGAGACTATCTGGTAAATTTAATGAATGACGGTTTGATAGCGGCGGACATCGCCCGCGCAAGAGAGCTTGCGGATTTTGTGATTGTAATGCCCCATATGGGCAATGAATATGAGCAAACCGTTAGGCAAGAATTTAAGGATTGGGCAATGATGATGCTTGAGGCCGGGGCCGACATAGTTGTGGCGAGCCACCCTCATGTGGTGCAGCCCATGGGCTTTGTGCAGATAATCGACATCGAAACCAACACGGCGAGGCGTGGCTTTGTTGCTTATTGCTTGGGCAATTTTGTTTCATCACAGCGCATAGTGCCACGAGAGACGGGCGTAATGCTTAATCTCTATTTTGAAACAAACGGGACAGCACCCCCAACTTTTACGGCGGCATCCTATGTGCCAACATGGGTGAAATTTGCAAATGCCGCGGGCCAGCGAGACATCATTGTGCTGCCTATAGCTGAAACCTTGCAGGCAATAGAAGCCGGTGAAAATTTGAACCTGCGCCAGGCCGACATCATCCGCATGAGGGATGCCCATCGCGAGCTTTCCGAAATTATCCTGGGGCACAGCATTGCTTTTGGGGATATGCGGGGAGAATATTTTATACCTTGATAGATGAAAGGAGTTGCGGGCATGAAAAATATCACCATAAGACCAATGGGGCCCGAAGAGATTGATAAAATGGCAAGCTTGATATCCATGGGATATTATGATGATATATTTTTTAAGTGGGTTGTGGAAAGGGATGAAGACCGCCACAAAATAGTGACGGATTATTATAAGGTATATCTTAATGCCAAGGGCCGCCTGGCCTATGTGGCCGAAGCCCCTTCCGGCGAAATAATGGGCGCGTCCGTGTGGCTTCCTCATGATACAGAGCCGAGGGTTTATGATGACATAAATGCCGCCGCGGGCATCTATGCCGATAGGTTTCAAGCAGTTGCGGATTGGTCCCATTTAAGCGAGCCGCCTATGACACCTTTTTATCAATTGGTGGGTTTTGCCACCGTTAAAGAGGCCCAGGGCAAGGGCGTGGGTGCCGCGATGCTTAAATATCATCTGGATGCGATGGACGGGCTGGGCATACCCACATATCTTGAGGCCAGCACCCCTTACCACGGCAAGGGGGTTTACGCAAAATTTGGCTATCAGCCCGTGGGCGAGTTAATGGTGTTTACGGACACCGCCGTGCTGTATCCGTTATGGAGACCCGCGCGAAAGAAGCAGAAGGTGGATTTTGGCGGCTATAGCTGGTGTGTTTTGGAAGAACGTAACGACTGTATGCTGCTATTGTCAGAAAAAGTGATAGAGCATGGAAAATATCATGATACCTTCGAAAATATCACATGGAGCACATCCTCTGTGCGCCGATATTTAAATAACGAACTTTGCGGTAGTTTCAAGCCCGAAGAGCAAGCCCAAATTCTGGGGGCGGTGGATAAAATCTTCCTGCTGTCTGTGGAAGAAGTTGTGCAATATTTTGGCGATAGCGGACAATTGAAAAACCCCACGGTTAATTTCTATATTGATGATATTTACAATGATGCTCGCAAGGCAACTATGCCGGGGGAGATACCGTCACGCTGGCTTTTGCGAACACCGGGAAGTTCGAATAATTTGGTTGCTGTTGTTACAGTTGATGGTAGAATTTGTGTTACGGGCGACTTTGTAAACCGCGCCAGCACAGAGCTTTTTAACGTAGGCATCAGGCCCGCCATGTGGGTGAAAAAAGAAGGGATTGCGCTGCTATGAAAAAAACCGCCTTTATATGGGACGAAAGCTATTTTTGGCATAATGCCGGCGGCGGGGCATTGTTTGAGCCCGCTGGCGGCTACATCCAGGAAAATGGCTCTGTTGAAAGCCCCGAAAGCAAGCGAAGGGTTAAAAACCTGCTGGAGAAAAGTGGATTGATTGACCATTTGGTGAAGGTAAGGCCCGTGCCGGCCACGGAAGCGCAGCTGCAATACTTTCACACAAAAAGACATGTGGAAAATGTGAAGCAATTAAGCCAAATTGGCGGTGGAGATTGTGGAGATTCTGCCATTGTGGGCCCAGGCTCTTACGAGATAGCCGCTCTTTCCGCTGGTGGTGCCATACAGGCGGTGAAAACCGTGGTGGAAAGCGACACGATAAATACAGCCTATGCCCTTACCAGGCCACCGGGCCATCACGCAGAAACCAACCGCGGAATGGGATTTTGCATCTTTAATAATATCGTTATAGCCGCAAAATATGCCCAAAAAGAGCTTGGCATCAAAAAAATTGCTATCCTGGATTGGGATGCCCATCATGGCAACGGCACGGAAGATGCCTTTTATGAAGATGACAGCGTTTTGTTTATATCCATACATCAAGATAATTTAGAGCCTATAGG
>WQVI01000080.1 GCA_009781625.1 Defluviitaleaceae bacterium
TAAAGTCATTTGTCATTATATTCATCCTCATCTTAAAAAACTAATACCAAAATAATTAATTAAACACGGAAGTCACGGAAGGACACGGAAAAAACCTTGCTTCTATGCACTTTCAATGTATTTCCGTGACTTCCGTGGTTTAAAGGTTTTATTTTTCTTATCACTCTTCATATTCGCCGTCATCCGGCCCTTCAAAAACCGGCTGATTGTTTATCACAGAAATCCACGTCCTGCCACGGTTTACCGTAAGGGGATTGCCCTCGGCATCATACCACCGCGTAGGCGTAGCGGCACTGTCCCGCTCCCAGCTTATCTCAGAATACGTACCACCCGTCACCAAATATCCGCGCCCACTGCCCACTATCTGCACATTTCTGCGCCCCTCAGCATCGCCGGGGATATGGGAAATATTAGTAATCTGCACAATCACATTTGCCACCGCAAATTGCTCTCCGGTGTTATAATCCATCTGCGGCCCACCAAAAATATACTTATAATACAAATTATCCTCGGGATTATATTCAAAAACGGAGACATTCGCGCCGGTAAAGGGTATGTTCACGATATGAGCCACATTTTCCGGCTGGGGTGCCGTTGGCTCTTCATAAAATTCGAAAAACCCAAGGTCTTCCGGGGCTGTCATGTCAAGGTTAAGCTGCTCTGCTATGTCCATCAACCTTTCCGTTGACGTAAAGGAAGTATGCTCCGAACCTCTATATCTACGCTCCGTATACCGCCAAAATACCGTGCCGTCATAGCGCATACCATCCACATTGGGTATGCCCAAATTCCTAATATTGGTATACCCCGCGGGGCTGCCGCCGTGATGCACCATCACAGCCCCATGGTCCTGGGCAAAATACGCAAAATAGTGTCGCGTGCTGCGCACAGGCCCTATCATCTCCGCATCAAAGTCCTGAAAAATAGCGATAACGCGGGTGATGGCACCTTCCGCCAGCACCTCGTAAAAAATATCCCCCTGCATCAGGCCCGCCTGGGGCATGGCCCGCGTCTCATTGTTAACAACCACCGCAAAAGGCCGTCTTTCCGCCGCTTCTTCCCGTATATACAGCCCCGTAAGGCGGCTGATGGCATAGCCCGGCGGCGGTGATGGCGGCTCCGGCTCCGGCGTTGGTGTCGGCTCCGGCGTTGGTGTCGGCGTTGTCACCTCTTCGGGGAAAACATCCGCCTGCACGCCGCCGCCACAAGCCGTAATTAAAAACGCAAACCAAGCCACCATAAATATCATCAAAAAGCGTCTCACTATCTCCCCAGCCCCATTTCCGTTAAAATCTCTTCTTGTGCCGCAAACATGCGGCTTTCCTGTGCTTCATCGTCGTGTGTATAACCCAGCAAATGCAGGGCAGAATGTACCGTCAAAAAAGCAACTTCCCGGGCCGCGCTATGGCCGTATTCCTCGGCCTGCCGCAACGCCGCATCAATATTTATGATGATGTCCCCAAGGCAAATAAATTCATCGGCCGCGTTGCCAATCTCTTCCTCGCTAAATTGCGGGAAGGACAGCACATCCGTCGCAACACCTTTGCCCCTGTGTTGCCCATTATACCTCGCCATTTCCTCATCCTGCACGCAAAGCACGCTAACTTCTCCGGAAAACTTCGCGCCTTGGTGCCTCAACGTGGCCAAAATGGCATGTCTTACCAAATCAATATCTATATCCAAATTTTGGGTTTCTATGTCAATGTCAATTTCCATCATTTTTCCCCCGCCACAAGCTCTTTCACTGTGCCGCTGGGATAAGGCACCCTTTCGTGGTACATCCCCTTAAACACCCGCATAAAGGACTTTGCAATGGTGTCCAAATCCTTTATGGAAAGGCCGCTGTCTTCCAGCTGCCCGTCTTCCAGCTTGTCCTTTATCAGCAAACGCACAAAAGCGTCCATTTCCTCAATATTAGACCCATCCCGCGTCATCTTAGACCGTACAGCCGCCTCGCATGTGTCCGCCAGCATAACCACGGCGGTTTCAGGGCCTTGGGGTATCCGGTTTTTATATCGAAAATCTCTCTCGTCAATGTCCGCGTCGGGATGTTCCTTGCGCTCTTTGTAGAAAAAAACCTTCATCAGGGATGTGCCGTGATGCTCTTCGATAAAATCTCTTATGGGCAGAGGCAGTTTGTGCTGCTTTGCAAGCTCTAGCCCTCTTGTGATATGGTCTGTAATAACTTCCACGCTGGTGCGCGGCGGCAAGGTATCATGGGGGTTTTCCCCATTTTGATTTTCCGCGAAATATTGCGGATATTTCACCTTTCCGATATCGTGATAATACGAACCAACCCGCGCCAAAACATGGTTTGCGCCTATGTCATGACATGCCGTTTCCGCCAAATTTGCCACAACCAGGCTGTGATGATATGTGCCCGGCGTTTCTATGGCCATGCGGCGCAGCAGCGCGTTGTTGGGGTTTGTAAGCTCCATCAAGCTGCTTTGGGTGACAATTTCAAAAATAGATTCCCAAAAAGGCAGAGACCCTATGCACAAGAATATCGTCACAAATCCCACGAAAAGGGCAATGACGGCAGAATTTATTATCGCCGTTGAAAAGCCCACGGAAAACAGGAAATGGCTGGCAAACACCGAAAGCACATTAACCAACGATAAGGACAGCACCGCCGGCATTATCTTTCCGCGGGCAACAAGATGCTTTGCTATCATCGCCGCAAAAACGCCGTTTATCAGCGCGTATGTGAGAAACATGCCTTCTGCGGGGGTCATTGCCGCAGAAATTATGGCCACACCCACCGTAAGCACCACGGAAAGCCGCATGTCTATCAATATGGCCACCAGCATGGCAAAAAGCATGATGGGCGTGTAATAATATTCCAGCGGGGCCATCGCCCGTGCCAAAATTATCGTTACCATATACAGGCAAAAAAGCAGCAAAGCCTGCCGCCTGTTTTCTGCTAAATCTGGCTTAAAAAGGAAGATGCCAAAGATGCAGATGCCGAAAACTATGGTAACTATCAGCGCCGTACCCGCAATGCCCGAAAGCATGGCCGCCCCATCGCCGCCGATGTGGCCCAGCTCTACCAGCGCGCGATAGGCCTCTTCGGTGATAATATCGCCGCTGCGCACAATGGTTTGCCCCTGCAAAAACACCGCCGGCTGCACTTCATCTCTGGCCGCCTGGCGCAAATCTTCCGTCACTTCTTCGTTAACAACAAGATTGTGGCGCAAAAGGGCAAAGGATATGGCTTGCCCAATGCTGATATATGCTTCGTCAAAGTCCCGCTGGGATAAATTGTCAATTATAGATAGGGTAGCACCCGTTGTGCCGCCTTCCGGAATGCCATGCTCTAAACTTGACACAAAAAGTTCTGTGATGGCATCAACAAAGCTGGCAAAAGTGGCAGAATCTCCCGTTATTATGTGGCGCGCCTGGCCATATTCCAAATCTATCGTCAGGCCTGCAAAATCAGGCAGGGGTCGCTCTGTCAAATCTTCATGGCCATTTGGACTTGGCCCAAAGGGCGTGTGTATCGGCAAAAATTCCGCACGTAAAGCCCCTATTTCAAAAATAAGGTTGTCTAAATCTACCATAACCTGGGCCGAAATTTCAGCATCGTTACGCAAGATAGGGCTAACAGCAGCCGCAGCCGCGGTTTGCAACGCTTCCGTTTCATAGAAATTTACAATTTGCCTATGGGCCTGAAAAGTGACGGGGGAAGGCATTCCCGGCTCTAAATCATAAATCTCCGGCATAAAATACCCCAGCCCCACCACAATGATGCTGGCTAAAAACGCCACCAGCCCCAGGGTGATAGTATATGGTGATAATTTTCTTTTGTTTGGCATATTGCTCATAGAATTACCTCTTTGTCATTTGTTATCATCTGCGGTTGGGGGGGCAATGTCGGGTAAACCCGACTAGAAGTAACGGTTGAAACCACCCCACCATAGCCTTATAGCAGTTTAAGGCCGAAGCAATCCAGTAGGCAGCATCAACTATCGCTTTTCCTCAGCCTAATTTTCCGCTTTTCTTTAAAGGCCTCTTTCGCATCCCGCTTCTCATAAGCCTTAATTATCCGCTGCACCAGCGGGTGACGCACAACGTCCTTGTTCGTAAACATGGAAACGCCAATGCCCTCAACATCCTCAAGCAGCGTCAGCACATCTTTCAGGCCGGACTTTGCGCTGCCGGGCAAATCAATTTGCGTGATATCCCCCGTCACCACGGCCTTAGAGCCAAAGCCGATACGGGTTAAAAACATTTTCATTTGCTCTGGCGTGGTGTTTTGGGCCTCATCAAGGACGATGAAGGAATTGTCCAAGGTGCGGCCCCGCATATACGCAAGGGGCGCAATCTCGATGGCACCTTTTTCCAAATTGCGATAATAAGCCTCGGCCCCCATAATTTCAAACAGCGCGTCGTATAGCGGACGCAGGTAGGGATCCACCTTCTGCTGCAAATCCCCCGGCAAAAAGCCCAGCTTTTCGCCGGCCTCAATGGCGGGGCGGGTTAGGATGATGCGGGCAACATCGTTTTTCTTGAAAGCCGCGATGGCCGTGGCCATAGCAAGATATGTCTTGCCTGTGCCCGCAGGCCCCACGCCAAAGACGATGGTCTCTTTCTTGATAAGGTCGATATATCTCTTTTGCCCCATGGTCTTGGGCTTTATGGCCTTGCCTGTCGTCGTCAAGATAACAGTGTCAGAATCCTTGCCATTAATCTGCCCAATGGTGCCATCCCGCATAGAATCTATCAAATAATTAACAGTGGTTTCATTAATTTCTTCGCCGTTTTCAGCAATTTGTAGAAGTTTGCGCAAAACTTCCTTTGCAAGTTCGGCATTTTCGCCTACAACAGCAAGCTGACCACCGCGATTTACGATATTTACGCCAAAAGCCTTTTCAATTTTGATTATATTTTCATCAAGACTACCAAAAATCTTAGGCAAAAAGTCGCCCGTCAACATGGCTTGTCCACTATCTTTTGTCTCCAATATGGCGCATACCCCCTTCTGAACTTTTTTCTAAACCACGGAAATCACGGAAGGACACGGAAAAACCTTGCTCTTATGCACTTTCCGTGTATTTCTGTGCATTCCGTGGTTAAGGGTTTTAGGTTTAGCGTCATTAGGCCGCTACTCCCTTATCTCCTGCTCTCTATCAATACGCTCTATCGTAATCATAAAAATTTCCATCGTAATATAATGCTCATTTTCCGTAAATCTAACTTCCTTGGTGATGATATGGGCATTGCCGGGAAGCTCTTCCTCTATACGCGCCATCACCATCTCCTCGCCTAACGCCACGGCCTCATACACCGTACGGCGTTGCAGATGACGCACCATCTCGTGACGCTCCGTCACTGCATAGCCCATCGGCAAGGGATAATCCGCCCCAAAAGACAGCTGCCCGCGCCCCACAACAGTGTCATAGTATATAAAATTATGCCTTCTGTGAGGCAAAGTAAACTCGTTACCCACTATCATTATACTATAAACCGACCGGGTACGTCCAGTAAAGGTTTTTTCATAAAAAACAAGAGGGATGTCGAAATTTATGCGATAATACAGCCGCGCCCAAATTTCGGATTGTGCCCGGATATATTCATAGGTAATTTCCTCGCCTTCAACGCCTATTGTCAGCTGGCCGGACACCAGCACCTCGCCGGCCCGCACAACATCCCCCGGCACAAATTGCGGCACACCAAGGCTTGTGGCCATCTGCACGATAAGGCCGTCCTTTGCCGCCACAATATCCGTCGGCGTGGACAAATCCACAATTTCCGGCTGAGGGATGGTCTCCACCAGCCTTATCTCCGCCGCCGTGCCCCTTATGGAAAGGGACACCCAGGCAATGTCCGAAAACCGCGCCATCAGCAGGCTTTCCACGTCCCTATAGGCAATGCCGTGGCGAAATGTGCCCACCTCAAAGCCATTTTCCGCCAGAAATTCTATCATCTCATCGGCATCAAGCCTGTCCGTGCCTACGATGTCAATGCGCCATATAAAGGACGTCAGGGCCACAAGGCCTGCCACAAAAAGCAAACACCCCGCCATCAAGGCCCCGCGCTTTCGCAAGCGCGCAACAATTGTAGGCAGGCCGGCAAAGCCAACAACTTTAAGGGTAGACCCCGTCTTATCAGCAATGCCGCAAAGCCGCTTATAATCACGATAGGACACCTTGACGCTGATAGCCACCTGCACGCGCCCAACATCCCAAAAGATGATGCCCTCGGCATTTGCACGGTTTATCAGCCTTTCCGCCGCAAAACCTAATATATGTATTTTAACATATCCCCGCAAAAAATTCCATAATTTTATAAACACGGCCCATGCCCCTATCCATTATGTACTACAACTGATTCTATTTTTCCCGCTATCACAATGTTTTCGTCGCTTATCTCCTTTATCACAAGGCCGCTGCCCAGCACATTCACAATGCCCATGGACGTCCGCACCCGCACCTTTTCTTTGATATATTCCACAATACCCTTGTGATTTGATAGCACAAGCTTCTCATCACCAATTGAATTTATAGAGGGCAAGTCCAGCATTATGTCCAGCGGCAGCTCGAAAGTGGTGGTTATCCTTCTTCTCAATGCCATCTTACTAAATTTTGCCAAGACTACACCCCGCAAACTACGCCTTGTCAATTTTATGCCAGAAATTGCGCATATATGAATCAAGGGAATCCTGTCGGGTAAACCCGACTAAAAGATTCCGACTGCAAGTCGGCAGCATCTCCGGCCTACATCTCTGCGCCTCGTAGGGGCGGCTTGCAGCCGCCCGCTAATTAGCGATAGCATAGCTTGGGGGTCATCCAACCCACGCCACCCTAACCTCTTCCGCCCTCTCTCTCCACCTTACCGCCTCTTCCACCTTACCCAAATCCTCAAGCAACTTCACATGCTCCATCATCTCCAGATGCTTATAATTCCATTTACGTCCTTCATAGTTTTGAAACTTGGTTTTGGTTTTGGGTTTCTCTCTGGCATTCTGGTCTCTAGCAGGCCCATCACGTCCCATGCCATTATAAATAACATTATA
>WQVI01000081.1 GCA_009781625.1 Defluviitaleaceae bacterium
ACCTTGCTGAACCAATTTCTTGGCGTGATAGCTGGCAGCGGTTTTTGCCCCGTTTTTGGGCAAAAATTGCGAGAAGCGTGCGCCAAAAGAAATTGTGTGAAGCAGTTTCCGAACAGGTCTAATAAAAGACAATCGCAGAGTAGGAAATGCGCGTTAAGTGCCGATGGATGGGAGGTTGCCGTCGGACGAAGGGTATGGCTGGTTAGGGCTATCCCCGCGATGTATTTCCGCATCCGCTGCCACGAAGAAAAGGCTTTTGGCTTCTTTTGTGGCATACGTAGAATACTTAACTGGATTCTACAAACCACGAAGGAGGTTTTTGAATTGGAATCAAAAGGAAATGTTGTGAAACTGTTAGTATGTGTGCTGGCAGTGCTTGCGGCGGTGGCCTTTTTTGCGCCGTGGGTGTCTGTTTACAGCGAAGAGGTTGTACACACGACTACATATTCGCCTATAGCACTGGCTTTGGGCGTGGGCTTTCCGTATTACAATGCATATCCGCTGGTGTTTGCGTTTGTGCTGATACCGCTTGTGATAGCTGCATTGGGCTTCACCAAGCTGCCCTACGGCATAAAAATGCTGGCGGCGATGGGCGGATTGCTTGCTGTAACAGCCTTCAACATGTATTTTGCCTTTGGCATGGCGTATAGGCCATACGCGTCGGCCACACCTGTTTTCTGGCTGGTGGTTGCGGTTTATGTGGCCATGGCCGCCCTGCTGTTTTACGCCGCGCGGGCCAGCAAAGAAATTGTTATCATCGAAAATGTAGACCCGCCGTACAACAAAGTTCAAAAGCTGGTTACGGCGGCGGTACTATTGTCCATGGCTGTTGTGGTGGCATTTTTCGCCATCACCATCCCCGTAGGCGGCACGCCCGCCCTGCGCATAAGCTTTGCGGGCCTCTTCAACAATACAACCGCCATCCTTTTTGGCCCTGTTTTCGGTGGCATACAGCGCGCTTTGCAGGATATGTTAAGCCATTTTATGCGGCCCATGGGCGCGTTTTTGTGGCCCATCACCGTTGTGGCCTTTATGCGGGGCTTTGCCACGGGCTGGGTGTGGCTAAAGGTGCGCAATGTGCGCCCCAAGGTGTATTCTGTGATGTACACCGCCATATTTTCGGTTATTTTGGCCTTTGGCTTGTTTAACCTTTTTGCCCAGTTTGTTTTCCCAGATTCCGCTTATGTTATGGCCTTAACGCCGCGCCAAGGCGAGGGACTTTTCTTCGCCACGGCCTATTACATATCATCCTGGGGCCTTATCGCCGCCGGCATCATAGGCCTTGTGCCGCAGTTTGCCGTCTACAAGCTGACGCGCAAAACGGGCAATAGCCTGTTTTATGGCCGCTTCATCAAATTTTTGGTGGCCATACTGTTGCCGGGGTTGTTCTTTAATTCTGTAAATTCGGTGATAATCTTTTTAACGGCGGTTAGCCCTGCGGCATTTACGCGCGGCTTTGTGTATTTCTGGGCACCGCGATTTTTTGAAGAGCTTATCACGTCAATGATAATGGTGTACGCCATGGTGGTGCTGGTGGAAGTTTATGAAGTGGCAATGAAGCGCAAGGTGGTGCAGAGAAGCGAATGATTGTGCATAAAGTGGGATGATTATCATGAAAAAACTAAAATTAATTTACAATCCGATGTCAGGTGACCGTCTGTTTAAAAGCAGCCTGGATACCTATGTTGCCGCCTTTCAACAGGCGGGCTTTGAGGCGCATCTTTTTAGAAGCGATGCTGTGGGCGACATTGATAAGCACATCGCGGCTATGCCAAAAGGTTTTTACGATGCTATTGCGGTTTCCGGGGGCGATGGCACGCTAAACTTGGCGCTAAACGCCCTTATGACTCATGGACACAGCGCTACTCCCCTTGCTATCATCCCATCAGGCACCGCTAACGACTTTGCAAGCTTCCTTGGCATCTCAAAAAGTGCCGAAAAATGCGCCAAAGCCCTTGCTCGAGGTGAAATTATCTGGGCGGACATTGGCCTTGCTAATGAAACCTATTTTATCAATGTGTGCGGCGCGGGTCTTTTCACCCATATTTCTCAGCAAGTGGACGAGGGCATGAAGTCCACATTAGGCAAGCTGGCCTATTATCTCAAGAGCCTTGAAGAGATACCTAATTTTCAGCCCATTTCAGTGCGCATCACAAATTCTACCACCGTCATGGAAGAGGACATCTTTTTGTTTTTGGCTTTAAACAGCGCGGGGACAGGCGGTTTTGATAAGCTGGTGCCTGATGCATCCATCTCCGATGGCCTTTTCGATTTCATAGCCTTCAGAGCCTGCCCAATACTGGATTTGGGGCGGCTTTTCATAAAGGTTTTAAAGCAGGACTATCTAAACGATGACGGCGTCATTTATTTCCGAGACAATTATGTGAAGATAGAGCTTATCTCGCAAACGGACAGATACGACAGCTGCGATGTTGACGGAGAATGGGGGCCGAAGCTGCCTGTGGAGATACGCAACCTTCACAAAAAGGTGCCGTTGATAGCACCATATTCTCTTAATTTAGTACATTCGACCAAATTTCACGATAATCAGCATCAAAGTAGTAATATCTTGTAAATGCAGCTTCCATCACTTCGTAGAAGCTCCAGAGGCCGCGCTGCAAATCCGGAAACACTACGCGGTCGCTTCCTATCAGATATCTGTTTATCGCGCCCATATTTGGCGCACGTCCCTGATAAAAATTAAGAAGTGCTACGGCTTGGGCCCGCGGAATTGGCGCATCCGGATTAAATGTATCGGTAATTTCAAAATATTCCAGCCATCCTCTGGCGAGGGTTAAATTGATAAATCTTGCGCCCCAATGGTCTCCCGTTGTCATAAGCGTATCCGGCTCTATTATATCACCCAAACCGAAAAACATTGCCGCAAGCGTTGCAAATTCGGCATGGGTTATCGGCTCGTTCGGCCTTAGTGTCCCATCAGGAAACCCTTGAATTATCCCGCGGTTAACCAGGTAAGAAGCTGCCGAAAAGAACCAATCGTCGGTACTGACATCGGAAAAATGGATGTTAGGCGAAAAAACCAGGGCTCCGCCTGTTGGGCTGATATTAAAAAACACCTGCATCATCTCTGCCCTTGTCATGTGGCCATCCGCCCTAAATGTTCCATCGGGATAGCCGCTTACAAAATGCCTGCGGAGGCCTTCTTCATGGGGGTTAAGCTGCTGTATTGCAAGCTCCGGTATAAGCGGGGGCCTACTTGCCAGAGGCGGGCGTATATGTGGCGGAAGGCGGCGCGGTTCTAGGCCTTCAACCGAAACATACGGCACGGACGTAAAGCTGCCGTGAAAATTGTCGCTGGTGTTGTTAAAAACCCTGTTGGTGTCGTTTATGTTAAGCTCGCCGGATGCTAAAATTCTAACTCCGCCGCCTACATCCGCCGCTGTATTGTTTGTAATTGTGCCGCCCGTCATATTAAACAAGCCTGACACGCTTACGCCGCCGCCAACATTGGCAATATTGCCCGAAATTGTGCCGCCGGACATTTGAAATACAGAGTCGCCACCAACCTGGACGCCACCGCCCGATGTGACGGATGTATTGCCTATAATTTGGCCGCCATTCATATAAAACCGGCTTGCTTGTATAAGCCTTACGCCGCCGCCCTGTCCGCCTGTGCCGGCATAATTGCCGTAAATAACTGCGCCGGGGTGCATCGTAATTGTAGAGCCGCGGCCGGCACCTATGCCGCCCGCAACACTGGCCATATTGCCTGTTATTGTGCCGCCATACATATTAAAAGTGCCGTTAACAAGATGCACACCGCCGCCAAAAGTGTTGCTGGTGGTTAAATTGCTGCTGATGTAGCCGCCATGCATGTTGAAGGTGGCATAATCTGAAACATTAACGCCGCCGGCAGTGCTTGCCTCGTTATTGTGAATTCTGCCGTCATACATGTTAAAAACCACATCCCTTTGGATGTTAACGCCGCCGCCTGTGCCGGAAACATTGCCATGCACAAGGGTATCCCCATGCATATTAATGGTGATGCCATCTTGGGTTGCCCGTATACCCGCATTGGTAAAGCCCATTATTTCCACATTGTTTAGGGTTATCACCCTAGGCTCGCCCGCAACATTTGCCATTATTCCTGCGCCGGGGTGTGCTCCGGCTCCAATCAGCCTGATGTTGGAAAGGGCTACTTCCCTATTAGGGCCGACGGTAATGCCATTGGTGTTGTAGCCATCAAATGTGAGGGTTTGTCTGGTGCCATCGTGAAACCCGCAAATTTCAACGCGGCGGCCGTTTGGGATGGCATCTTGCCTTAACGAATCCAAGGTAAAGCTTGTTCCGATGATTATCCTGTCATAAGACCCAGCCAAAGCTTCCCTCAAGCCTGTTTCATCATGCACAACCCTTTGGGTGGCACTTTGTGCGTGTATGGAAGCCGGCGGATTTATGCAGGTGGCGACAATCAAAAGACATAATACTAAGCTTGCTAGCCTTTTCATTTGTGCACTTCCTTTCGTGATAGACCTGTAACGAAACTGATTGCTAACTTGATATTAACATTGCCTGGATTGCTTCGGCCCTGGGCTGTACTGGCTTTTCAACTGCCGTTGGCCTCGCAATGACGGTTGGATGTTGCGTTGCTACCGGATGTCCACGACAGTTGAATTGTCATTGCGAGGACTATGGCAGTTGAATTATGATGCGGTACAAGTCCGAAGCAATCCAGTTGGCCGATGTGTATAAATTTTGACGTTGACGTAAGCTGGATTGCTTCGGCCTTGTACTACACTGGCTTTTTAACGACCGTTGGCCTCGCAATGACAGTTGGACGTTGTATCATTACCGGAAATCCACGACAGCTCAACTGTCATTGCGAGGACTACGATGGTTGAATTATGATGTAGTACAAGTCCGAAGCAATCCAGATAACCGATGTGTATAAATATTGATATTGATGTAAGCTGGATTGCTTCGGCCCTGTATTGCACCGGCCTTTCAACTACCGTTGCCTCGCAATGACGGTTGGACGTTGCGTTGCTGCTGGATGTCCACGACAGTTGAATTGTCATTGCGAGGCCAAATATGCTTGAAGTACGATGCAACCCAAGGCCGAAGCAATCTAGCCAACCAATTCTTGGTTTGCGTTAGTAATTTCGATACAGACTTAATGTCTACAAAGATATCTCTTCAATTAAAATGCCCAACTTCTTTGCAAATTTATGCAATGTTGATATTTGGCTGGGAGTTATTATAGAATACGCCCTGCCGTCAGCACCCATCCTGCCGCATCGCCCTGCGCGATGCAGATAGCCTGTATCGCTGTCGGGTAAATCTAAATTGATGACAAAATCAAGGCCGCCGATGTCAAGGCCTCGGGCACCTACATCGCTGGCAACCAAAAGCCGCGCGCGGCCCGAGCGAAAGTCGTCAAGGGCTTTTTTTCTGCGGAGCTTATCGGCGGCACCATATAGGGGGCTGGTGGACAGCTTGTGGAAATTAAGGCGAGTCGCCGCTTTTTCGATAGTGAAGGGCGTGTTTACGAAGACAATTGCTTTGGACATATTTTCAGCGTGAACCAATTTGCGCAAAATGTTAAATTTTTCGCGCTGGGGTGCCACTATGTAAAAATGGCGGATGTTTTCTGGTAAGATATCCCTTGATTTAGGTAGCAGCACCTCGGGGTCTTTCATCAAGGGCATCGCCAAAGCCCGCGTTGCTTCGGGTATTTTCGCCGAAAACAGCAAAATTTGTCTCTCGCGCAATGTGGATTTTATTAGGCGACCCACATTGTCCATGCCCTCTTCGACAAAAAGCTTATCGGCCTCATCAAAAACAAGGGTTTTCGCATGGTGGACGCTAAGCTTTTTATCCGAGATAAAGTCCAAAATGCGGCCGATAGAGCCCACAATTATTGTGGGCTTTTTCTTTAAGGCTTCCAGCTGGCGCGGCTTTGAGGCAGAGCCTATCAGCAGGGCCACGCTTGAGGCATCGTCCATTAGGCCGGCGGCCACTTTGGCAATTTGCGCGGCAAGCTCGTATGTGGGTGCTGTTATGATGGCTTGCGCGGCCCTAATTTCGGGGTTGATACGCGATATTATGGGCAGAAGATACGCCAGGGTTTTGCCTGTGCCTGTGGGCGATTGGGCTATCAAGTCTCTTTTTTCAGCAATTATGGGGATTGCACGCCGCTGGATATCAGTCGGCGTTACAATCCCCATAGCTTCTAGCTTTTGCGTCAGCGCTTCGCCGACAAATGTATTAAACTTCGTGCTCATATACTTCCTCTGGTGTAATTTCTTCGGTAGTTTCGGTTATGTTTGTGCTTTGATAGTCGGCTGAGATTATGTCAGAGCCTAATTCCTGCGGCTGACCTTGGTCCTCGTTTACATATTCTGTATATTCGTAAGGCTCTTTGCTCTCGCTGCCGCCAACAACGTCAATGTTGCGATAAAGGGGCATACCTGTGCCGGCAGGGATAAGCTTGCCTATGATGACATTTTCCTTTAGGCCGATAAGAGGGTCAATTTTACCCTTGATGGCGGCCTCTGTCAGCACGCGGGTAGTTTCCTGGAAGCTGGCGGCTGAAAGGAAGCTGTCCGTGGCAAGGGATGCCTTGGTGATGCCCAGCAACACGCGGCTGCCCTCGGCAGGGGTAAGGCCTTTGCGCGCAAGGTCGGCGTTACGTTCTTCAAATTCGAGCCAGTCGATAAGGCTGCCGGGAAGGAAGTGAGAATCTCCATTTTCTTCCACACGCACGCGTTTTAACATCTGGCGCACGATAACTTCAATATGCTTATCGTTGATATCCACGCCCTGTAGGCGGTATACCCGCTGCACCTCTTGCAGCATATAGTCCTGCACGCCGCGCAAGCCCTTGATTTTTAGGATATCGTGGGGGTATATGCTGCCCTCGGTAATTTCATCGCCCGGCTCCACGGTTGCGCCGCTAAGGACGCAAATGCGCGAGCCGTAAGGGATGAGATATTCTTTA
>WQVI01000082.1 GCA_009781625.1 Defluviitaleaceae bacterium
ACAGACTTTTTTGTGGAGATTATCAGCGATGCGTTAACGCCGGGTATGATAGTGCTTAATAACGCCGCCGCTGTTACAGAGGGCATGGAGGTAGCGATTAACTAATGGCTAAAAAAGTTATCGAAATGCGCGACATCGTTAAAAACTTCTTCATTGGGATGCCCAATGAGCTGCATATACTGAAAAACATTGATATAACCGTGGAAGAGGGCGAATTTATCTCTATTGTGGGGCAGTCCGGCAGTGGCAAGTCTACGCTGATGAACCTGATAGGGGCCTTGGACCGCCCAACATCGGGCTTTTATGCCCTTGCGGGCCATGATATCTCGAAGATGGATGACAATGGCCTGTCCGACATACGCAATCAGCAAATTGGCTTTGTTTTTCAGACATTTAACCTTATACCACGCTCTACAGCCCTGCGCAATGTGGAGCTGCCTATGCTGTACAGTGGCATTTCCACCGGCAAGCGCACAAAAAGGGCCAAAGAGCTGCTGGAACTTATTGACATGGGCGAGCGTATGGACCATCTGCCCAACGAGCTTTCCGGCGGACAAAAACAGCGCGTGGCCATTGCCCGCGCCATGGCAAACGACCCCGCCATCATCCTGGCGGATGAGCCTACGGGGTCGCTGGATTCATCAACAGGCCGCATGGTGATGGATATTTTCCATAAACTGCATAGAGAGCAGGGCAAAACAATTGTACTTATAACCCATAATGTGGAATTGGCCGAAGAAACCGAGAGGATGCTTACGATACACGATGGCCGTATCGTGGGGGATACCATTATAGGGAGAAAGTTATGAGAATCAAAAACAATCCCAAAATTTTTTATCTGGCTTGTGGGTTGCTGGCCGAGGGCGACAGGCGTTATGACAAGCATGACGCTGAAATTGTGGCCTTGGCGGATAAAATATGCGCTGCGGACGTAGACAGAAGCGTTTTGCAGTGGTTTAATTTGGCCAAAACCGGACAGGTGGATGAAAACCCATATTGGCCCCGTGGCCATGCCATGCTGATGGCTGTACTTTTTATGGAAGAAAATGAAAAATATGGCTTAAATCAATTTTCGGATTATCTCGAAAGCAAAAATATGAAAGACCCTGTGGGCCGTGCGGAATTTCAAGAATGGATAAGCCGCCTGCCCGTAATTTTAACATATACCGAGGGTGTGTTTCGCGGCTTTTGGAAGGAATATTGCGAGCTTATGTTTGCCCGCACCAGCAGCTGGATGCCTGAAATTGAAGCTTCGCGCACGCCTATTAAAGAATTTTTTGGTGTATCCGTCCCAAATCTTGTACTTGCCCCAAACCTGTTTGCAAGCCCTTTTGCGGCGGATTTTTTAAATTTTAACGAAAAAACCATAACATTAATTGCCGGCAAGCCCAATGTGGAGATTATGCTAAACGAAAGACTTCACGCGGAAATTGCTAAGCATCGGGACAAAATTATTGCCTTTGCGGAAAGCAACGGCCTAGCCGACTTTGCAAATTTGAAAAAAATGAAAGAAATAGGATATATGCAAGGGGATGACGCCGCCTACATCGCTGATGTTATACAGGAATGCTTCGTGCGGGTGCTGTCCATTTATCTGGCGGGGGGCATAGAAGGCAGGCTGAAAAGCCATGTTAGCTACGGCTTTACGGGCCTTTCCACCATCGCAAAATATTTTGAAATACGCCGCCCCAAGGCTGAAAATCTTGGGGACTTTGTGGATATTGTCTTGGAAGGCATGGTACAAGAATAATGAAACTGACGGATAAACCCACATCTTGGTCGTTATCGCTGCTTGCAATGCGCAGTGTGTTGTTTATATTAGCGGGATTTTTGCTGACCACCGCCTTAAACAGCCCTCATGAAGAGGCGGCCAGATAGTGGACGGTAATAGTACTGTTTTGCAACATAGCCACAATCCTAATTTTGCTGGCGGTATGCCGGGCAAAAGGCATGACATACGGCAAATTTATAAATTACGAGAAGGGCAAAACCAAGCCAAAGACGATATTTATGGCGGTTATCGTCATCATTATCGTCGGCATGGCGGGTATGCAAATTGCCGGGCTGCTTGTGTATGGCGAGATGCCCCATTTTCCCTTGGTGATGATACAACCCATCCCGATGTGGATTGCAATTGCAAACATCCTTCTTTTGCCGCTGACAACAACCCTAGCCGAGGATGGCCTGTATCTGGGCGTGATAAACCAAACCGGCTCTAAATTTGTATTGGCGGCATCGGCGTTTTTCTACGCGCTGCAACATAGCTTTATCCCGCTGATACCTGATGCCGGCTTTATCGCATACCGCTTTTTGTCATTTTTGCCCTTAACGATAATAATGTGCGTTTGGTACAACAAGACGAAAAACCCGCTGCCCTTTATGGTAGGGCATTTTATCATAAACCTAGCAACAGTGGCGCAAATTGTAATGATTTCCGCCTCGCCGGACATTTTTGAAATTTAATCTCGGAGGTTTCCCATGTATCTTCTCGAAAACATACAATTGGCCCTTGAAGGCCTACGCGCCAACAAAATGCGCAGTCTGCTTACCATGCTTGGCATCATAATCGGCATTTCCGCCGTTATCGGCATCGTTACCGTGGGAAATTCTATGACCCATGCCGTAACGGACCAAATGCAGCAGCTGGGCGCCACAAATATTATAGTGATGGTGCAAGAGCGGGGCATGGATATGATGCAAACCACCGCGCCCGCTATGCCAACGGATTCTGACCTTATCAGCGATGAGATGATAGAGCAGTTTTACGAGCGTTACAACAACTACATCACCGCCATAAGCCTTTCTGCGGCAGGGGGCAACGGCCGCGCGGAAGATGGGCGGCTTTTTGCCAATGTGTCCCTTATGGGGGTTAGCCCCGGCTTTCGGCCGTCTAATAATTTAGAGATGATGTCCGGGCGGTTTATCAACGACGGTGATGTGCTGTCCCGCCGCCATACCGCCGTTGTAAGCCATCGCTTTGTGGAAAATATGTTTCCTCATGGCACAGACCCTCTTGGGCAGGAAGTGCGCGTAACAACGGGCAGCAATATCGAAACTTTTGTTATCGTGGGCGTGTACGAATATATCCCAATGGGTGCCGGCATGGGCTTTGGCCCCCCTATCGACAATGTAAATATCCGCACGGATATGTATATACCCGTCTCCACCATGAACGCCATAAACGCGTCCACCCAGGGGGTACACATGGTTTTTACCATCATGGCAGAACCCACCGTGGACTTTAGGGCCTTTGAAGGCCAAATACGCCGCTTTTTCGGCACCTTCTATCAAAACAACCCGCGCTTTACCGTCTCCACCTTTAGCATGGACATGATGCTTAACGCCACAGAGGAGATAATGGGTACCCTGGCCGTGGCTGTGGCCGTTATTGCGGGCATTTCCCTCATCGTAGGCGGTGTGGGTGTTATGAACATTATGCTTGTCTCTGTAACAGAGCGCACCCGGGAAATTGGCACCCGCAAGGCCCTTGGTGCCCGCAACATTTCCATACGCATACAGTTTGTGGTAGAGGCCATCATCATCTGCGCCATAGGCGGCCTTTTAGGCGTGGCCCTTGGCGTTATAATGGGCTATATGGGCAGCCTGCTTTTGGGCTTCCCAGGCTTCCCAAGTTTTGATATAATCATCATTGCGGTATTTTTCTCCATGATGATAGGCCTGTTTTTTGGATACTATCCCGCCAACAAAGCCGCAAAGCTTGACCCCATTGAAGCATTGAGATATGAATAGATTTTCGGAGGTAACGATATGAGCATGATTAGACCCATAACAGATTTGCAAGATAACTTTGCGGAGATATCCAGATTTGCCCGCGAAACTGCGCAGCCTGTTTTCTTAACGAAAGATGGCTACGGGGATATGGTTGTTTTAAGTATGGAAGCTTATGAGAAGATGCGGTTTGATATTGAAGTGGATATCAAGTTACAAGAAGCAGAAATGGTGGATAAGTTGACTGGAAAGCGGTACACGCCAGAAGAGGTGTGGAAAAGTGTAAGCGACATCATAGGAGGGTCTGGCAGTGTATAGGCTGGAGTATTCTCAAATGGCTAAGGAAGATATGAATGGAATTGCTAATTATATTGCAAACGACCTTCAAAACCCCTCTGCGGCTAGAAATTTATTGGCAAAAATGCTGGACGCCGCTAACCGCTTGATTAACTTCCCGTATATAAATCCTGCTTATCAGCCTTTATCGCCCTCAGAATTTGAATATCGTAAGTTGATAATGCGGAATTACATCATGTTTTACCGCGTGGACGAAGGTGAAAAGAAGATTATTATCGCAAGGGTTGTCTATGGCCGCCGTGACTATGAAGAAATGCTTCGAGGTAATGATAATGACGATTAGGAATATGAGCTTAAATGACTATGACGAAGTTTACGCCCTATGGGCCGCCGCACCGGGTGTTGGCGTAAATGATTTTGACGATTCTGTAAAAGGCATTGCAAAATATCTGGCGCGAAATCCCCGTACCTGCTTTGTGGCCGAAAAAGACGGCAAGATTGTGGGTGCTGTGCTGGGCGGACACGATGGCCGCCGTGGCACCATTTGCCATTTGGCTGTGGCGGAAAGTCACAATAAACAAGGCATTGGCACCGCCCTTGTAGATGCGGCCTTAGCCGCCTTGCAAAACGAAGGCATACGCAAGGTTTGGCTTGTTGTTATGGCTGATAACGCCCAGGGCAATACTTTTTGGGAGAAGCAGGGCTTTGAGAAGAGGGACGATATATATTACCGCAATAAGGTAATAATTGAGGAGCAATATGCTAAAAATTCTTGTTGTTGACGATGATAAAAACATACGCCGCCTTATAGAGGCCTACCTTGTGCAGGCCGGCTTTGAGGTGCTTTTGGCCAAAAACGGCCAAGAGGCGCTGGATATCATGGACACGCGCCATCTGGACATGGTGGTGGCGGATATTATGATGCCATATATCGACGGATACGAGCTTGTGTCCGATATACGCCATCTGGATGACAAAATACCTATTTTGATGGTGACGGCAAAGGACGCCTTTGAGGACAAAAAACGCGCCTTTGGCGTTGGCGCGGATGACTATATCACAAAACCAATAGACCTTGACGAAATGCTGCTGCGCATATCAGCCCTTTTGCGCCGCGCTAAAATTTCATCAGAGCAAAAGATAGACCTGGGCAACTTTTGTATCAATGCAGAGCTTCGCACAGTTACCCGCGCCGGCCATGTGCTGGATTTGCCAAGAAAAGAATTTGACCTGCTGTTTAAGCTGCTGTCCTATCCCAAAAAAATATTTACCCGCCGCCAGCTGATGGACGAAATTTGGGGCATGGAAAGTGCCGCGGACGAGCGCACGGTGGATGTGCATATCAAACGCCTGCGTGAGAAGTTTGAGGGCTGTGAGGAATTTGAGATAGTGACGGTGCGGGGCTTGGGATATAAAGCCGAGCGTAAATAGGGGGACGAATACATGAAAATGCCTCGCGGTATAATTGCCTTTGTGATGCTGCTTTCGGCTGTGTTATTGCTTAGTGCGTGTGATGCTGAAATTGTCGAAGAAAATTACGCCGAAGAAGAAGCCGGGCAGACGCAAATGCCATGGGGCAGGGAAGATTTGACAGAGGAAGATGTTAGGCGCAGCTTGATGGAGAACAGTGAGGCCCTAAAAGCTGATATTGAGCAGTTTTTGGGCGTAGCCGTGACGTTTTATGACGATATTGAAATGTTTTTTCTGCCACAGCGAGGTTTGTTGATAGAAGTGGATGCATCCAGAGCCAGCCAACGCTGGCCTTTTACCGCTTTGGTTTACCTCAAGGCGTGGCCGGGCAGTACCGCCGCCGATATCCGCTGGGCTGTGCAGGCTATAGATTATGGCACTTTGTTTGTAGTGACCCCTTTTACCCCACGCGGTGTGCATCAGCCTTTTGATGGCCTTGAAACCATCAACATACGCCTTTACGACCTTATTTGGCAAGAAGACGGAGATGAGCTGACATATGTTACAGAAGAAATTTGTGCCGAAAATTGGGCACAAGAGGCCGCGGTGTTGATACGCCAAAGCAGTGGGTTGGATATTAGGGATATATGGTATGAGGGCAACAGGCTTTTCGCAGACCTAACGCCGGCAACGGCCCTGATGTTTGGCTACAGCGGCCATGCAGCCATCCATTATTCCGCAGTGTTGCTGGCATCTTTGGCCAGTCTGCCCTATGTGGAAGAAATTGAGATTTTAGTTGGCGGCACAAGAGGAATATTTATAGATGGCTTTGGCTATCCTGTCCATATTGTTAGCGAAGAAATGCCCTGGAGATGGGAATGGAGAGAGTTTTAAGTCGTAGGGGCGGCTTGTAGCCGCCCGTTAATGAAATGCCGCGTATTCCGTAACGTGCCGATGTCGCTTTATAAGCGGGCGGCTGTAAGCCGCCCCTACATTAGTATTGAGGTTTTGTTTTTACAGTGCGCCGTGTAGTACATATGTCGTAGGGGCGGCTTGTAGCCGCCCGCATATGCAGTGACATAATACATTGAATAGGTGGTACGTCTGTAGGATAAACGGGCGGCTATAAGCCGCCC
>WQVI01000083.1 GCA_009781625.1 Defluviitaleaceae bacterium
ACAGCACAAGCAAAAATGCCGCCGGCAGCACAACTCTCTTAAAAATTTTCATTTCAATCCCCTTAAAGTATAGATTCTATGGCATTTATGACTGCATCTTGCTTTGCATCATTAATAATTTCCACGCTACCAATTTTATGGGAAACTATCAGCGTTATCGCCCCATCTTTCGCCTTTTTGTCCTTGCGCATCATGTCGCAAATATCCTCGGCCCGCAAATTATATTGCCTGGGCAATTTTATGGGTAGCCCGAAAAAATCCAGAAGGGATGTGATGCGCTGCACTTGAGACATCGACATTCCGCCCATATTGTGCGAAAAATTTGCAGCACATATCATGCCCAGCCCAACGCAATGGCCATGAGGCAAGGAGAAATTGCAAAGGGATTCTATGGCGTGGCCAAAGGTGTGGCCATAATTAAGAATTTGGCGCAGTCCGGCCTCTTTTTCATCTTCGGCAACAATTTTTGATTTGATGCCAACAGAATCCCGAATAATTTTTTCAAGCACAACGGAATTTCGCGAAACAATTTCTGCCTTATTTTCGTCAATATAGTTAAACAAGCCCCTATCTATGATTATGCCATATTTCATCACTTCTGCCAAGCCTGAAATATATTGCGTGTCATCAAGGGACTTTAGCACGCCGAAATTCATATAAACCAGACTGGGATTGTGAAAGCTGCCTATAAGGTTTTTTGTGTTGTCAAAATCTATGCCTGTTTTGCCGCCTATGGAAGAATCTACCATGCTTAGAAGCGTGGTAGGCAGTGAAATATAAGATATACCGCGCATATAAATAGAAGCGGCAAAACCCGCAATATCCGAAATAACGCCGCCACCAAGGGCGATAACCAAAGAAGACCTGCCCAACGCCCCATGATGAAAAGAAGTTAGCAGCGCACATAAGCTGGAAAGGTTCTTTTCGGCTTCGCCTGGGGGCAGGATGGCATGAGATAGAGATGAGAAATGGGGTGAAAGCAGGGCCGCCACATCAGCAAGATATAAATTGGCTACATTGGCATCTGTAACGATAAAAGCTTTAACTTTGCTTAGCCTTGCTTCCGCAAAATTTGGGGCAAGACCACCCCAACTGTTTTGAAAATGAATTGGATAAATGATGTCACATCCTTGCTAAGAGTCTGTTTAGTATTTCCATTCCGTCGCTTTTTCGGCTTATTTTCCGCTAGGACTGGTGACGACGACAAAGCCCTCCTAGCAAAAGCTCTGGCTTTGGTGGCGACGACAGTCGGGCTTTCCTTGCCTAGCAAAAAAACCCTCGAAAAATCGACGAAAGCGAGATACTAAACAGGCTCTAAAAGTCCAAAAATTTGGGCTTTCGCCATTAAAGGGAAAGCCCGGTTTGTATATAGAGTTTGAAGGAAGGGGACTAATTTATTCTAAATCATACCAGTTTATCAAACTTTCAGAGCTTGCGGCAGCGAAATGATATCTTGTCATGACAATTCCTGATGTAGTTACCGTTGCCGGTATGCCCATAAGTTCGCTGAAGAAGGATAGGGGCACGTAGGCACGGTCATTAAAAGCCATGGGTGCAAGCTCTAGCTCGCGGGGTGTGCGGTCGCGATAGTGGTAAGAATTTTCATCAAGGGTTACATAGCTTACGATGTCGCCGTCTATCATAATGTTAACTGTACGGGTTTCGCCAATCCATTCGTATTCATAGCCAAAGCGGGACACAACCTCAGTAAGGCGTACCATTATGGTATTGTATTGGCTGGGCGGAAGGGTTTCAAAGAAGCTGCTTCCTATGGTTTCATCTTGTATATTGCTTATGGAAAGCTGCACATAGTGTACATTTCTTTCGTCTGGGACAAGTTCTGAAGAGCCAAATGGTATCACCAAGTGGTCGTCATCTAAATAAAACGGGTGGTTTGCGTCAATACCTGTAAAATTTGTAACAAAGCCGCGTGGGTTTGCAGAAATTTTATTGTTGATATAACCGTTTATAACTTGTGTGATGTTTACATTATAATCTGAAAGAGTGACAACTCTGTTTGTTCTTGCGTCTATTACCGTTGTAGATATGGCGGATGTTATGGAAGCGGATGTAGCTTCTTTTGTAAAGACAACAGAAGCAAAATTGCCTGAAGTATACCTTGCATCATCAAAATGTATTGACAATGCGCTTGTAAGATGGTCTTGCTCGAAGGCATTGCGCTGGGCCGTAAATCTTTCGTTAAGCTCTTCATTAAGCCTGTCGCTTCCGGTTTGTGCATAAGGAACCTGGCCTGTAATTTCCAAGCCAATTACAGTGGGCCTTTGGGGGGCATCTTTAGAGCCTATGCCTTCCGCCAAAGTTGCCGCCGCTGATGTGGGTTGTGCCGCAGTAATTTGCATATCAAAACAAGGCAAAGAGGTGGCAAAAAAGGCCACAGCTAAGCCTAAGGTACAAACAAGTTTTGTATGAAATTTCTTTATTTTTTTCATTTAAGCTTGCTCCCTTATGCGCAAATGCTGCGAAAATTTTCGTTATATGCCACTATTATAGACAGTATTTTAATTTTAGTCAAACAATATCACAATATTGTTGGGAAATTGTAAAGAAAATGAAATGTTTTATGATTCAAAATTAGTCTTGAGCAAACAGGAAATTTGTAGTATAATGATTTTTGTGCTTTGTTTCAGCACCATGGTAATTATAGCCATTAAACTTGAAAATTCACACAACAAAACTTGTCTTTTTGCACCAAGGACTTCGTCAGCTTCTCCTCGCGTGCGCTCTGGCACGCTTCGTCGTCGCTTCCTTGCCTTGATGCAAATCGTTTGCGCGAGCGCAAACAACCTGCGTTTTCTTGTGCGAATTTTCAAGTTTAATGACTATAAAATTTATATTTCGGAAGGGAATATTTAAGATGAACAAGTATTGGAAAAAATATGCACTGGCTATTGTTGTAGCAGGGATAAGCTTGGCACTTGTAGCTTGCGGTGGCGGCAACAACGAAGAAACAGAAGAAGATTTGATAGACGAGCCTACCCAACAAGAGCAGCAAAATGAAGACGACAACCAAAATGAAGATGAAGATGAAAACTGGCAAGTTGATGACCTTGGCGCAATTGAAGTAGGACCCGGCGTGATGCTTTCAGATATCTGGGGAAGCGCAACTTTCGAGCATATACCCGGCTCTTTAGAAGCCCAAATTGCACCGCCTCAAGCAGGCGAGGAAGTTGCCATAATTCACACCAACTTTGGTCCCATCCATCTTCGCCTGTTTCCAGAGCTAGCACCCCTGGCGGTGGAAAATTTTATCACACATGCGCGAGATGGATATTATGACGGCGTTATTTTCCATAGGGTTATGGAAGGCTTTATGATACAAGGCGGCGACCCTGAAGGCACAGGCATGGGCGGTGAAAGCATCTGGGGCATGGGCTTTGGTAACGAGCTTTCACCAAATTTGCGTCATATAAGAGGGGCGTTGTCCATGGCCAATGCAGACAACCCGATGATGGGCGTCTCTATGACCAACAGCAGCCAATTTTTCATCGTGCAAAATAACGAGCTTGACCCAGGCACCGTTGCAGAAATGCAGATGATACTGGATAACCAAGACACGCCGGTTGACGGCAGCGAATATTATTTCAGAGATATTTGGCCGGCTGATGCCCTAGAGCATTATATAGCCCACGGCGGCACACCGTTTTTAGACTTTGCCCACACCGTTTTTGGGCAGGTATTTATTGGCATGGAGGTTGTTGATGCCATAGCAGCCACACCAACAGACGGCGACCCACCGGTTGGCACAAGCCGCCCATTGGAAGATGTTATTATAGAGCGTATCGAAATATTAAGCTTTGGCGGTTAGGTGGCTATCATGGAAAAAACACCAGCTAAATACATCATTGTTACGGGCGGTGTAGCTTCGGGGCTTGGAAAAGGCATCACGGCGGCATCCCTGGGCAGGCTGTTAAAAGCACGCGGATATAGGGTTTATAATCAAAAATTCGACCCCTATATCAACGTAGACCCCAGCAATATGTCGCCCATACAGCATGGCGAGGTTTTTGTGACCGACGACGGCGCAGAATGCGACCTTGATGTAGGCCATTACGAACGCTTCACCAACGAAAATTTGACGGCAAGCGCAAACATCTCCGCCGGCAAAATTTACATGGCGGTGCTGGAAAAAGAACGCCGTGGCGACTATGAAGGCAAAACCGTCCAGGTTGTGCCCCATATTACAAACCATATAAAAGACCTTATCGTTCAAGTGGCCAAAGGCGGCATCCACGACATTATTATCACCGAAATAGGCGGCACCGTAGGAGATATGGAAAGCCGCCCCTTCCTTGAGGCCTTTCGCCAGATGGTTTTTGATGTGGGCCGCGAAAATGTGCTTTATGTCCATGTTACATTGCTGCCCTATCTTGAAAAAGGCGGCGAAATTAAAACCAAACCCACCCAGCATAGCGTAAAAGAGCTTTTGTCCATGGGCATACAGCCCGACATAATAGTTTGTCGCACAGCCCTGCCCATCACCCAGGACATAAAGGACAAAATTTCCCTATTTTGCAATGTTGACAAAGAATGCGTCATCGAAAATTTGGATTGCGATTCTCTTTACGAAGTGCCCCTTCTTTTAGAGGAAGAAAATTTTGCACAGGTAGCCCTAAAACACTTAGGCCTGCCCGACCATCCCGCAAATTTAGCAGACTGGCACGCAATGGTTAAAAAGCAACAGGCCACCACAAATAAAGTAAAATTATCCCTGGTGGGTAAATACACTGCCTTGCACGATGCCTATTTCTCCACCGTCGAGGCCCTTAAAGCCGCTGGTTTTGCCAATGATACGAAAATTGATATAAACTGGATAGCAACAGAAACCCTAGAAAAAGGCGATTTTTCAACCCTTAAAGATAGCCAAGGCATCTTGATAGGCGGCGGCTTCGGCATACGCGGCTTTGAAGGCAAAATTGCCGCTGCAAAATATGCCCGGGAAAACAAAATCCCCTGCCTTGCCCTAGGCATGGGCGCACAAGCCATGGCAATAGAATTTGCCCGCAACATCCTAGGCCTTGCAAACGCCAATTCTACAGAATTTGACGAAAGCACACCGCACCCCATCGTACACAATATCTACAATAAAATGCGCCTGGGCAGCTGCCCCTGCAAAATTGCCCCCGGCAGCCTAGCCCACGACATCTATAAAACAGACCTCGTAGAAGAACGCCACCGCCACCGTCACGAATTTAACACAGCCTTTCGCGAAGCCTTCGAGGCCGCAGGCCTCATATTTTCCGGGACAAGCCCCGACGGTCTCTTCCTTGAAATTGCAGAGCTTTCACGCAGCCTTCACCCATGGTTTCTAGGCGTCACCTTCAACCCACAATTTAAATCCCGCCCTGATGTGCCGCACCCCATTTTCGCGGCCTTCATCGCGGCTTGTAAAAAATGAAATCTGGTATTGTAAAACAAATAAAATTGGTGTATAATACAAATAGGAGGTGCTGCTACACCTCCTATAGGGCTGGCCGTTATCGGCTAGGCTTGCCCGATTATTTGGGACTTACAAAAAATAACCGCGACATTCTAGCGTTTGGGGCGGTTATTTTTGTCTCCGAAATATGTCATAATAATTATGCACAACATCAAGCTCGAAATAAACAAATGCTTTATCCACTTTTTTTCCAAATTTATGTCTATATGGCGCATTTTGCCTAACATAAATAAGGCAAAACGGCAAAACCTAAGTTGGCAAGCAAATGCTTTAAAATAGAGTGCGAAAAATGCACACATTTGGCGCAAGATATGCCGAAACGAGGAAAAATAAGGCGGGATACCTTGGGATGTGTATACACATCCACCTACATTCCCGCCTAAAACGACAGAAAAATGGATTTTGTTACCCCTTTGTTACAAAACAGACATAATGCGCACGCCGCTATAACGCCGCAAAATACGCAAACCAACCTTTTAGCCTTCCCCCTTTGTGTCAAAAATATTACAAGAAAATTACACTTGCACAATTTTTGTTGACGCTTTGGTGTTGCCTTGCTAAAATGGTAGTGTAAACTTTAATTTGGGCTTGTGTGCCCGCGGAAGAGATTCCCACCTGGACCGCACCCGCACCCCGCCCACGAAATCCAATTTTTTAAAGGAGGAATTGCTACAATGAGATTTAGAAGAAAAATTGCTGCTGCTTTGGCTTTAGTAATGGCTTTCGGTAGCATAGCGGCCTTAAACGTAGAAGCTAGAGATTTTGGCCCTAACCCACGTCAGGGTTTCCACGGCACCTTCTCTGGTCACGCTAATGGCCACAGATTAGTTGAAGCTGAAATAACAGGCACAGGCCTTCATCGTGCTGTTGACTTAGTTTTAGCTGGTAATGCACTTCTTAACCATACTGATGGTAACATCGGTACAATGACACTTCGTATAGATGGCCCTGCTGTTTGGAACTACGGTGCTCCATTCTTTGGATGGAACCACACTGGTGGCGACATCCGTGTTGGCGGCAACGTTCCTGCTCCACTACCTGCACCTGCTGTAAACGTACGTACAGAC
>WQVI01000084.1 GCA_009781625.1 Defluviitaleaceae bacterium
ACAGCCCAAGGCCGAAGCAATCCAGACAACGTCAATATCAAATTTATACACATCGGCCAACTGGATTGCTTCGGCCTTGCACCATATCATAATTCAACTACCATAGTCCTCGCAATGACAATTGAACTATCGTGGACTTCCAGTAGCAATACAACGTTCAACTGTCATTGCGAGGCCAACGACAGTCAAAAAACCAACACAGCCCAAGGCCGAAGCAATCCAGCAAACCAATCTTAACATGCCCCATCAATTCCGCCTCTCAAAATGATGATAATCCCGCAAACTAGTCCAATTCCCGCCCCAAGTCCATCCACGGCTTACAAAAGCCGTATAAGCAGGACATCCGGGCACAACCATCCCGGGCCGCACATCATCCCTGTCCAAATACCCCATCCCCGCCGCCGGCAACACATTATCCCCGCGCACATAAGGGTTTTGTATGGGATTTATATCAATGGCGCGCCCAAAACCATGCTGGGAAACAACCGTCGTCCCAGCAATAAAGCGAAAATTAAAAGCATGGGAATTATTGGCTTCCATGCTGGCCACATCATCCGCCCCATAATGGTCAATCAGCCGCATTTGATAGATGGGAAAGCGGGCCTCATAAAGCTCTCGAAAAATATCCAGCACCTCGTCCCCAAGCTCTGCCGCCACAATCATATGTCCCACACGGCTCTCGCCCTCAAAGTCCACATGGGACATGGTAAGATATGTAAGGGCCTCGTGCCCAAAAGGCGTGTCGCCCCTAAAAGAAACCCCCGTGATAAGGGCGATAACATAGTCAGGCAGGGGTTCGGCAGTAAAAATGGGCTCCGGCACAATAGTTAAAACTTCTTCCACAATTTCTTCCACCTCTTCGACTTCTTCTACCTCTTCAATCTCATGGACTTCTTCATAGCCCTCTTCATGGATTTCATAGGGTTCATAAGTAGCTCCGCCGCAAGCCGCCAGCACAAATGCAAATAAGGCCACAGCAAACCGCCTAATCATACCACATCCACCATATCCATATACCTATGCCCATTTCGCTCGATAAATTCCTTGCGCCCCTTGATGTTATCACCCAGCAGCACCTCAAACATCAGGCGCGTTTCGTCAATATCCTCGGGCAGCACCTGCACAAGCTTGCGGGTGGCGGGGTTCATCGTCGTCTGCCACATCATATCAGGCTCGTTTTCACCCAGCCCCTTGCTGCGCTGTATGTGATATTTCCCCTTAATTTTCTTAACGATAGCATTTTTTTCCACATCGCTGTACGCAAAAAGCGTCTGCTTCCCCGTCGTAATTTCATAAAGGGGAGATTCCGCAATAAACACCTTTTTCTCCGTAATCAGCGCGGGCATAAGGCGGTAAAGCATGGTCAAAATCAGTGTCCGTATCTGAAAACCATCCACATCCGCGTCCGTGCAGATAATAACCTTCGCCCAATTAAGCTTGTCCATATCAAAAGAATTTAGGTCTTTATTATGCTTAGAATTCACTTCCACGCCGCAACCCAGCACCCGTATCAAATCCGTAATAATGTCATTGGCAAAAATCTTGTTATAATCAGCCTTCAAGCAGTTTAAAATCTTCCCGCGCACAGGCATAATGGCCTGAAATTCCGCATCACGCCCCAATTTGCAGGCCCCAAGGGCGCTGTCGCCCTCAACAATATACAGCTCACGCCGCGTAATATCCTTCGTGCGGCAATTTACAAACTTCTCCGTCCTATTTGTAAAATCCATGCCCCCCGTCAGCTTCTTCTTCACAGAAAGCCGCGTCTTTTCAGCCGTCTCGCGGCTGCGCTTGTTAACAAGCACCTGGGCCACAATTTTATCCGCCTCGGCCTTACTCTCAATAAAATACACCGCCAGCTGCTTTTTCAAAAAATCCGTCATGGCCTCTTGGATAAATTTGTTATTTATCGCCTTTTTCGTCTGGTTTTCATAGCTGGTCACCGTGGAAAACGAATTGGAAATTAACACCAACGAATCCTCAATATCCGTAAACGTAATTTTCTTTTCGTCCTTCTTGTAAAGCCCCGCATTTTTGATATGACCATCAACCGCCGCCAAAAACGCGCTTTTCACAGCCCTATCAGGCGACCCGCCATATTCCAAAAAGCTGGAATTATGGAAATATTGCAGCAAATTTACATTGTTATCAAAGCAAAATGTCAGTGCAAATTTCAGCTGATAGTCTGCCAAATCTTCCCTATCGCGGCCCTTCGCCTCATGGGCAAACCGCACAGGCTCCGTCATACTGCCACCTTGCGTAAGCTCCGCAATATAATCATTTATGCCGTTTTCATAACAATATGTAAACTCCTCACCGCTTTCCTCATCATGCAGCACAAAAACCAACCCATCATTTACAATGGCCTGCTTCTTCAACATATCCTGAAAATATTCCAGGGGCACGGCAATGTCCTTAAACACCTCATCATCAGGCAGCCAGCGTATTATCGTCCCCGTCCGATTTTCGGTGGCAATTTCCTTTTTTAATCCACCAACATTTTCGCCCCGCTCGAAATACAAAGAGTATTCAAATCCATCTCGATATATCTTAACATCCATATACCGCGACGCATACTGCGCAGAGCATAGCCCAAGGCCGTTAAGCCCCAAACTAAACTGATAGTTGGCACTATCATTGTTGTTATATTTTCCACCCGCATAAAGCTCGCAAAAAACCAGCTCCCAATTATACTTCTTCTCCAGCGTGTTATAATCAACAGGTATGCCTCGCCCATAATCCACATTCGTAATGCTGCCGTCCTCATGACGGGTTATCTCAATGCGCGCGCCATGCCCTTCCCGCGCCTCATCAATAGAATTTGAAATAATTTCAAAAATAGAATGTTGACAGCCCGTAAGGTCATCCGACCCGAAAATTACAGACGGCCTAAGCCGCACACGGTCTGCCCCTTTAAGCTGGGTGATGCTTTCATTATCATATTTCTTAACATTTTTTGACATATATAACTCACCTTTCCATTATTCCTATTGCTGCCGAAATATTATACCCCATCCAAACCCTTTTGTCAAGCCAACCAACAGCCCTCACAAAATTTTCAAAAAAATCGTAAAAAAATAGTTGACAAAGCCTTGGCCATGTTGTATACTATCAAAGTCGGCTCTTTAAGTTGCCGCTTTTGGCCCAGTAGTTCAGTTGGTTAGAACGCCAGCCTGTCACGCTGGAGGTCGTGGGTTCGAGTCCCTTCTGGGTCGTTTAATTAAAACACAGAGGATGCCCCCATCCTCAAAATTTCGGGAGCATAGCTCAGCTGGGAGAGCACATGCCTTACAAGCATGGGGTCACAGGTTCGATCCCTGTTGTTCCCACTAAAAAACCCCTGTTGTCAAAAGCAACAGGGGTTTTAACTTTGCATCAACCCCAGCAGCCAGCCCACCAAAAACACACCGGCCAAACTAAGCATCGTGCCTATGATGTAATAATCTGCCTTTAGCCGCCCTTCGCCATCTTTTATTTCAGGAAACCGCGCTATAGACTTCGCCGCAATCACAAGAGCAATAGCACTGTATTGGCCAAGCAGCAAAAGGAAGAAAACAATGATACGCTCTAAATATCCTATCATTTTGCTGGCATTTTGCAATCTCTTTTTATCCTGGCTAATTAAATTTCTATTATCTTCAAATTTCCAAATTTCTCCACTTTCTATCAATAGCCCCACAGGCCACAAAATTATCAGCAACCCCAATGCTATCAGCAAGTAATCATGAAATTCTACCACAAAATCACTCACCTCAATATAGCCACCTAATACAAAGCTCACGGCAACTAAAGTCAATATATGTAAAAATTGGTCTATCACAAAGGGCTTCCATTTGATATGTTTTTTGAAAATGTCAACTGTAATATGGCTAAGGGATACCGCCAGAAAGGCCAAGAAAACTTCCAAAGAAAATTCGGCACCCACAAGCAAAACCAACCCAATGCAAGCCGCATACACCATCCCATGTGCCGCCATCCATTCCCATTTTTCCTTTTTACCCATAGCCATTTTATCGCTTTGAAAATAAAAATCCCCCAGCACATGCCCCATCAACAGCAAAACCATTAAGCTTGATAAATTCATGCGCCGTCACCCCCTCCTTCCAATGCCCGCCTTGCTGATTCTACCATTGCCCGAGCCCCTCCCATATATTTATGATTGGGTGGCAAGTTTTCTTCATAAATTGCTAATGTTTTTTCCCAATGTACAACCGCTTTCTCAAAGTCATTTATTCTAAAATAACATAGAGCAATGTTTGATATTCCAATAGCATAATTCACAGGACTTGTCCTTTTATTGTTTTCCAGCACGTCCAGGGCCAAGTAATAATATTCCAATGCCTTTTTATATTCTTTTGAAGCATTAACATAAAAGGAAGCAAGTTGACTATATATTATACCAAATAAAGGATGCGCCTCGTTAAGAATGTCACGGGCTATACTTAACACATCTTCATAGCCCTGTTTAGCTTGCTCAAAATTAATATGACTATCCAATGCAGCTTTTATCAACAAGGTCTCCGCATATTGCAATCTTGCTTTAGGCATGCCTTCTTGTAATTGCAGTGATTTCTCTATCTCTTTCATACCGTACACTAGTTGACGGGTATGGAAATACACCTCTGCTAATTTATTGTGAACAGGAATAAGCAAAGGGTCGTCCTCACTCAAGTCATTCTGGGCTAATTCAAGTGATTTTTTATATAGCCGCTCTGCCTCAGTATAGTCATGAGTAAAAAATCTTCTCTCAGCCAAATTGAAATAGGTTAAATAGCTTTTCTCCGCAATAGGCGTATCATTGGCAGTATACTCGTCTATCTTAATCAAAAAATCCGTTAGCCCGTCCCACGCCTGGCGATACGCCTCAAAATTCGCTGCCCTAAGGTGCTTTTTCATTGCCGCCGCAGAAGTTATTCCCAGCTGCCGTGCCGTAATCTTTTCATCACAGCCATGGGCTTCCATGGCCCACACAATTTCTTGCTGCCTTGCAGTCCAGCCACGCGTTAGGGCAGACAAAAGCCCAAGCTGGCTGTCCACAAGCCCTTGCGCCAAAGGCCCAATGTCAAAAGACACCTGTAGCCAATGGTCATTTTTGCTTGCCTTCATCTTGGCCAAATTATCAAAGGCCTTGTGAAAAGCCGGCCCATCAACCACATTACGGTCATAGTCTGTTACAGACAGATGCCCAAGCACCACAGCTATACGCACCTTAGTTTTTTCTACGCGGTATATGGCCTTAATGATATCCTGCACTATCCTCGGGGCATAGTGCTGCGAAAGCATAACGCCTTCAAAAGCATCGCCGCGCACCATGCCAAAGGTGGTCATCAAAACGTCGATGTAATCAGTATTTATGCGGTCAAAGGCGCTTTGGGCAGCCCTTGTCACTTTTTCCCTCACACTTGGCTCAAGCTCACGAGAATTAACTATATCTCCAACTATAACACAATACATGGCCAGATTTCTCCTCTTTTGCAGCTTTTTTGGGGACTTTTTCGAGGACTTTTCCACAGATATGCCTCTCCTCTCATATAATAAACCATTTTTGGTGTATTGTCAATATTTTGTCCAAAAAAGGTATAAAATTTACTTTATATCCTTTTTTGGTATCAACATACGAATGATCCATAATATGAATATCCCCAAAATTTGCTACTGTAGTCATGTATTACAACCAAACGGCTATACCTTGTTGTCCCCACTAAAAAAGCCCTTGTTGCCAAAAACAACAAGGGCTTTTTCTTCGCAAAATTATTTCATCTTTTCTTTAACATCTTTCAGTTCCTTATGTATTGAGAAAAACAGCTTTATTTGTTCGCAGGCAAGCCTAAACAGCACCAAAGAAACCGCAGCAATAATCACGCCAAAAAACAGTCCGGCGATGGCCCCGAGAAAGCCGCCGGCGATGCCGCCCGTTATCATCATCCAGAAAGGCATCAACACAATCATAATAGACCCTGCAATATAAACTATCTTTATTATCATGGGCGTTATCATGATGTCAAAGTTAATAAACTTGGTGAAGTTGTCCTTTGACAGCGCAGAAGACTTCGGTGCTATAGGTGGTGGTGTAGGTACTGGCGGCGGTGTGTTTGGCGCGCCACCTGGGGTGCCGGCCTCAACAGCATTGTTACAGCTTGGACAAGCAGCAGCCCCATCCGGCAAATTCGTTCCACATTTAGAGCAAAACATATTAATTCCTCCTTTAAACTTGTACTATAATAATATCCACACTATATACCAAATATTACGTGTTGTCAACTAGATTTGTCTGTCGCATCTGCTGTATAGAGATTTTATTAGACCTGCAACAAAACCACCCACCCACTTGTAGGGGCGGCTTATAGCCGCCCGTTTATCCTACAGACGTACCACCTGCTCAATGTATTATGTCACTGCATATGCGGGCGGCTACAAGCCGCCCCTACGACATATGTACTACACGGCGCACTGTAAAGCAAAACCTCAATACTAATG
>WQVI01000085.1 GCA_009781625.1 Defluviitaleaceae bacterium
CATCAACAACACCGTCCCGGCAGACATGTATGAAAGCGACATCGCCGGCAAATTCGATTATACCCTCACGGACACCTTTATGGGCTTTCATTGCGGCAATACGCCCATGTGCCGCCTTAGCAGCGGCGAGCTAAAATATCAGCTTATCATGAACCGCCTTCTAGAGCCCGAAGGCGACCCCGATATAACCCGCGGCACCCTAGAAGGCGACATCGCCCCCGATAAAATCACGTTTTATCGCCTGCAAGGCACTGCCGAGGGCGGCCTTAGCGCGTACATCGCCCAAGGCGAGGTGCTGCCCGTGCCCACGCGCTCTTTCGGCGGCATCGGCATCTTTGCCATCCCCGAGATGGCGCGCTTCTACCGCCATGTGCTTATAGCAGACCGCTACCCCCATCACGGCGCAGTTGCCTTCGGCCATGTGGGTAGGGCATTATTTGACGTCTTCGCCTACCTGGGCGTTGAAAAGATTTCTTACAACCAGCCCAAAGCATTGCCTTACCCCACAGAAAACCCTTTTTTCTAGCCATATATAGCAAACGGCTATAAAAATCACGGGCCTTTCCGATATCGGAAAGGCCCTAATTCGCTATAGCTCCTCAAAAGTGAAGGTTGCAGACTTTATGTTTTCTCGTGCCAAATCTATAGCTTTAAAGAAATCGCTAGTCAATTCATCAAATTGCTCTGCGGTAACTCTAAAATATAGCATTTCGGTATCCTTAACAAAATAACCTTGACTTTTTAAATCCTCTGCAATGTGCATTTCATGCCCAACATAATGCATAGGCAAAGAAACCATGTATACCCATCTTGTTTCGTATATCTCATCTATTCTAATTAATTCGCCGCGATAGCGCACATAGGTATTGCATTCTTGAAATAAATAGTTATAATCAAAATCTCCAATCATGTATGTAAAACTTCTCATGTGGAAGTGTATATGATATTTTGTATTACCCATAATATCCAATTGATGGAGCCTAACATCCTCGCCCCATCTATTGAAATACATCTGCCTGGTGCCCAGCAACCCCCAGTAAGTTGATGGAAACTCTCTCCATAGGATAAACTTGTCCTGCTCTTGGATATATTTAAAAATATATATAAAACGTGTACACATTATAACCAGCTCCGGCGTGCCGTCTCCATCCATGTCAAGCAATGCAAAGCTGGCCCTATCAAAAGCTTCATCCAGCCTCATCTCGTTAAAGTCTTTTAAATATATCTCCTCATCCCAATTTTTGTCATGAAACTTAACTTCGTTGTTAACTAGCCTGGCAAAGGCAATTCTAAAGTGATAATAGTCCTCTGCATTTGCCTTTTCGATTGTTCCAGAAAAGTTCATTCGCCCGTATATTTGTTTTAAAAGTTCAAATATTTGGTTGTCAATAAATTCTCCGCTATCGTATGATAAATAGTGAAATGTTTCAAACGAACGAAGCCCTTGTTCGTATATTTCATCAAGTTCATGGGCGTCAAAGTTCATTGTTACAGTACTTAGATTTGACATACAATTGCAGGCAAAAGCCAGCAAAACTAGTATTAGCAAAGCTGACACTAATGTGCAAATGATACGCTTTAATTTTTTTATTTTCATAAGCCAAGCCCTCTTTGTTATAGCAATTAAAGCTGGACAAGCCTTGATATTTTGGGGCTTGTCTGGCATTTTTATTTGCGCACATTTCACTTTTCGATAATGCCAACATCGAATTTGCAATCGAAAGTGCTAGACAGATGTTAGACAAAATTATCTTGACACCTGTGGAGTGGCATGCTGTATACTTTCTCTTGTCTTTATAGAATATAATATCAAACTTGCTAGTCTCATGTTGTAAGTATAGCATGGATTGTTTGGTTTGCATAGTGTGAGCAGCAGTCTAAATTTTTGTTTGTAAATTTAAGAACCTGTTTACTATCTCGCTTTCGTCATATTTTCGAGGGTTTTTTCCCAGGGCAAGGCGCGCGCGACGACGCATATAGCAAGAATATCTGCTAGGAGCGCGCAACGCGGCCATGGGGAAAATAAGCCGAAAATATGATGGAATGGAGATAGTAAACAGGTTCTTAGGGAAGCGACCAAATAGCTTGCCCAAAATTCCGGCCATCCATTTTGCACTTGAGTGCCCAGCAAAAATAAGTTATAATGGACAAAAATGAAAAGTTTGGAGTGAAAAGAATTTTGAAGAAATTTATTTTTATAACGACAATTTTATGCGCCTTTGTGCTAACGGGCTGCGCTATTTTAGGCATACCCAGCCAAGAAGAGCGACAGCTGCTGGAAGGCACTTTTGCAGAGGCCAGGGCAGGCTTTACAACAACCCTGACGGAAAATGTAACCAACCGATTTGCAATTCCGCAACCCCCCGAAGGCATCTTTTCTTTGGTGCATTTTCAATCCGACGTGGGGCCTTTGGCGGCCTATATTTCCAGCGACCCCGGCGATGGCCAGCGGCATCCGCTGATAATTTGGGTTTCAGGTGGCTGGAGCAACGCCATCAGCGACCTACCGTGGATATATCCCGAATGGGATAACGACCAAACCGCATCGGCCTTTAGGGAAGCGGGCATCCTCATGATGTACCCGTCATTTCGCGGCGCCAATGGCAACCCAGGCTATCATGAAACCCTTTACGGCGAGATAGATGACATTGTGGCGGCTTTTAACTTTGCGGCGTCCCTGCCTTATGTAGACCCCAACCGCATTTATCTTGGCGGCCACAGCACGGGTGCTACCCGGGTGCTTTTGGCGGCGGCCTATACAGATGTTTTTCGCGCGGCCTTTGCCTTTGGACCCGTGGATGAAATTGGAGAACACAACCGGGCCCAATTTACCTTTGACATCCGCGACGGCGCAGAGCGCATGATGCGCAGCCCCATTCATTGGCTGGACGACATCGCCACGCCCACCTTCATCATAGAAGGCCGCGCAGGCAATGCAGAATCTCTGCAAAATATCCAAAACGCCACCGACAATGAAAATGTTTTCGTCTACATCATCGAAGGCGGCGACCATTTTGACATTTTAGCACCTCTCACAAGGCTGGCGGCGCAAAGAATTTTGACGGACACGGGCACCAATTCTAATATATCCTTTACGCAGCAAGAAATGCAAACCGCCATGAACATGCCGCCTGTTTCGCCCATGCCTATAATGCTACCCCATCACAACGAAGAAATTGGCGCAAGCTTCCTGCTGCCCTTCATCTGGGAAGGCATCCACAACGAGCCTCTGTCTTTTACATACATGCCAACTCATTTTGATAACAATTTTTGGGAAGCATCTTATATGTTTGTTGATACTTATCATCTGGAAGTGCCCTTTTATTCCGTAGACGAGCTTGCCTACTGGCTTGGCCTTGACGAAGATCACGAGGGGTACATAGCCATTATCGACGGCCAAGAGGTGCCTATATGGGCAGATAGCGCCGTATTTGAAAGCGGAACTTACATTTATTTTGTTGCCGCCTTCCAAATGGACACCCAACTGACCGTATTTGAATTTTACACGCCGATTCAATTCACCCAAGAGGCAAGCCAACTCTTTGAGAAAATGATTTACAGCGTGCGCTTCGAATGATATGACGACAAAGGAAAGGTGATAAAATGCTACACGAATACAGCTTAAAGGCTGACACCCAACATTTCTACAATATAACGTCCCAGGTGCAAGAGGCCGTGTCAAAAAGCGGTGTCACAAGCGGCATTTGCACCGTCTTTTGCCCCCACACAACAGCAGGCATAACCATAAACGAAAACGCCGACCCCGACGTCGTGCGGGACATGCTGCTGGGCCTGGACAAAGCCTTCCCAGACCGCCCAGAATTTCACCATTTTGAGGGCAATTCATCAGCGCATCTAAAAGCAAGCTGTGTGGGGTCTTCCGCTACTATCATAATTGAAAACGGCAGGCTTGTCTTAGGCACATGGCAGGGCATATATTTCTGCGAATTTGACCCACCGCGTAACAGAAAATTTTATGTGAAGGTTAGTCAAAATTGAGAAGGGGTGAGCCGGAACGCTCGCCCCTGCATGTTAATCTTAGAGCATGTGACTTGCAGGGGACAGTGTCCTCGCTACCCAGTCACTCCAGTTAATTTTGCTATCGTGCTACGAGAGGAGGTGCCTGCATTGAAAATAACTAAAAATATTACATGCAAATGTGGTTGTAATTTTAATTATGAAGCTACGGAAATTCTTATGAAGCCAACACGTTATACCAAGTGTGTCACTGGTAATTTAATTCCTGCGGATGAAGTTGCTGTGGTGAAATGCCCATCTTGCAAATATGAAATTCTTAATTATGACAAGATAGATATAACTCGCGAATTTATGGACTAATATAATGAGTCATTTAAGCGGACGAGTATTTTGCAAGTACAAGTCGGCGATTATCGATGACGAATAATTTAAATAACTCTGATTTATTGTCGACTTGTATAACACAAAGGAGAACCAAATGGACATTCTAAAAACACTGGCAAACGAGCTTTCCCTGCCGGCATGGCAGGTGGAAAACACTGTGAAGCTCATAGATGAGGACAACACTATCCCTTTCATTGCCCGCTACCGCAAAGAGGTGACGGGCTCTATGGACGACCAGCAGCTGCGCGTGTTGCACGAGCGCTTGGTCTATCTGCGCAATTTAGATGAGCGTAAACAACAGGTTTTTCGCCTGCTGGAAGAGCAGGAAAACCTTACGGACGAGATAGCGCGACAGCTGTATGCCGCAACCACGTTGACAGAGGTTGAGGACATCTATCGCCCCTTTAGGCCCAAACGCCGCACCCGCGCCACAATCGCCATGGAGAAGGGCCTTGGGCCGCTGGCAGAGCTTATTTTCGAGCAGGATCTGGAAACAGACGTTTACACCGCCGCCGCGGATTATATAGACCCCGAGAAAGGTGTGGAATCTGCCGAGGACGCTCTAGCAGGAGCCAGCGACATCATCGCAGAGCGCATTTCAGACGACCCCGCCTGCCGCACCCTGGCCCGAAGCCTAACCCAAAAGGAAGGCTTCATCAACACCGCCGCCGCTAAAAAGGCTGATGAGGCCGAAAAGGACAAGCGTGCCGGCGTGTATGATATGTACCTTGATTTTACCGAGCCTGTAAGCAAAATGGCGGGCCATCGCGTGCTGGCAATAAATCGTGGTGAAAAAGAGGGGCAGCTTAAAGTGACGCTGGAAGCGCCGATAGAGCAGATTATATCCGGCCTGCAAGGCCTCTTCGTCAAAAATAACCCCAACACCTTGCTGTTTATGGAAACCGCCCTGGCCGACAGCTACAAACGCCTTACCGCCCCCGCTGTAGAGCGCGAAGTTCGCACAGACCTTACGGAAAAGGCCGAAGAAGGGGCCATCAAGGTGTTTTCGGAAAATCTGCGCCAATTGCTGATGCAATCGCCCATAAAAGACAAGATGGTGCTGGCCATAGACCCCGGATATCGCACGGGCTGCAAGCTGGCCGTGGTAGACGAGACGGGCAAGGTGCTGGAAACCGATGTGGCATATTGTGCCATAGGCAATACAGACCCAGCAAAGAAAAAGCTGCAACAGATGATATCCCGCCACGGCGTAAATATCGTTGCCATCGGCAACGGCACCGCCTCGCGGGAAACAGAGCAGGTGGTGGCGGACTTGCTGCGCGAAACGGGCCTTGCGGCACAATACATCATCGTAAACGAGGCGGGTGCATCGGTATATTCTGCCTCAAAACTGGCCGCCGAAGAATTTCCGGACTTTGATGTGTCCCTGCGCTCTGCCGCGTCCATCGGCCGCAGGCTTCAAGACCCCCTGGCAGAGCTTGTAAAGATAGACCCTAAGAGCATCGGCGTGGGGCAGTATCAACATGACATGAACCAAAAGAGGTTAGGCGACACCCTCTCCGATGTAGTGGAAGACTGCGTAAACACCGTGGGCGTGGACCTTAACACCGCCTCGCCCAGCCTGCTGTCCTATGTGGCGGGTGTTAGCACCACCGTGGCTAAAAACATCCTAACCTATCGCGAAGAAAACGGCAAATTCCAAAGCCGCAAAGAGCTGTTAAAGGTGAAAAAGTTGGGCCCCAAGGCCTTCGAGCAATGCGCAGGCTTTATGCGCATCCCGGGCGGTGCCAACATTCTGGATAACACGGGCGTCCATCCGGAATCCTACGCCGTGGCGGAAAAATACCTAGCCTATGACAAAACCCGAAAGATAGAGGACATTGCAAAAGAACTGTCCGTAGGCGTCCCCACGCTGCTGGACATCAAAAAAGAGCTTGCCAAACCGGGACGCGACCCCAGAGAAGACCTGCCGCCGCCCCTGCTGCGCACCGACGTGTTGGCCATGGAAGACCTAACC
>WQVI01000086.1 GCA_009781625.1 Defluviitaleaceae bacterium
AGATAAAATTGTTTTAAGGAGGGCAACACATTGAAACTTCTATGGAGAATTGCCAAAGAGGCAAAACGCTACAAAGGCCTGTTATTCCTAGGCGGACTGGCCACATTGACGCTGATAGTTCTTAACCTTTTGGCACCACAAATTTTGCGCGAAATGACGGGTATCGTCAGCGGCGGTATGGACCAAGAGGGCCTTAGCGAAATTGCCCGCCTGGCCCTTATGCTGCTGGGCCTTTACGCCGCTCGGGTGGTGTTTCGCTTTTTCGCCAGCTACATACCCCACAAGGCCGCCTGGAATCTCGTACAAGACGTGCGCATGAAGGTTTACAACCACATCCAGGGCTTTTCCATGAAGTTTTTCCACGACAAACAAACAGGCGACCTAATGAGCAGAACTATCAACGACACCGCCACCTTCGAGCTTCTTTACGCCCATATCATCCCGGAAACCATCACAAATGTCCTAACCCTCATCGGCGTCACCATCATATTATTCTCCATCAACCCCAGCCTTGCGTTGATGACATGCATCCCCATCCCCTTCATCCTAATTTCCGGGCGCATCTTGATGAAAAAAGTGCGGCCGCAGTTTCGCAAGGTGCAAAAGTCCCTGGCAGAGCTTAATTCACGCCTGCAAGACAATTTTTCCGGTGTGCAGGAGATACAGGCCTTTTGCAAGCAGGAAGAGGAGAGCCAGCGCGTTTTCGTCAAGGCCAAGGACTATACCACATACATGCTAAAGGCCCTAAAACTCTCCGCCGTCTTCCATCCTTCCGTTGAATTCCTCACCTCGCTGGGCACCGTCATCGTCGTAGGCTATGGCGGCTATCTCGCTTTTAGCGCAGGCCTGCCCGTGCAGGACATCGTTGCCTTCCTGCTGTACCTAACGCTATTTTACGCGCCCATCACGGGCCTTGCAACACTGATAGAAAACGCCCAGTCCTCATTGGCGGGGGCAGAGCGCGTACTGGAACTGCTTGACGAATCCACCACCGTTGCCGACAAACCCGATGCCACAGACCTTCCCCCTGTAAAAGGCCACATTACATTCGAGGACGTATCATTTCATTACATAGACGGCGTGCCCGTCCTACAAAACATCAGCTTCGAGGCCAAGCCGGGCCAGATGATTGCCCTTGTAGGCCCCACAGGCGTGGGCAAAACCACCATGATACAGCTTGCAGCCCGTTTTTACGACCCCACATCAGGCCACATAACCGTAGACGGCCACGACCTGCGCAACGTAACCCAAAATTCCCTTCGCAACCAAATTTCCATGGTGCTTCAGGACACCTTCCTCTTTAGCGGAACCATCGCCGAAAACATAGCCTACGCCCAGCCCCGCGCCACCGAGGGTGAAATACACAACGCCGCCAAAATAGCGGGTATCTACGATGACATAATGGACATGCCCGACGGCTTTGCCACCCAAGTGGGCGAGAGGGGCATACGCCTCTCCGGCGGCCAAAAGCAGCGCATAGCCATCGCCCGCGCCGTCCTGCGCAATTCGCCCATCCTCATCCTGGACGAAGCCACCGCTTCCGTGGACATGCAAACCGAGGCGCAAATACAGGCGGCCATACAAAGCCTCTCAGGCTCGCGCACCATCATCGCCATAGCCCACCGCCTGTCCACCATTAGAAATGCCGACCTCATCCTTGTGCTAAAAGAAGGCAAAATTGTCCAGCAAGGCACCCACGACGGTTTAGTAGCCCAGCCGGGCGTTTATCAAGACTTATGCAAAGTGCAAGAACAAGGCGCACGCCTATTAACATAATCCGTAGGGCGGGGGCTTGCCCCCGCCACAATCAAGACTGGAGGACTACAAAATGACCATCTTCAAAACCCCTTCACCCGACAACACCGCCGCCACGCTGCAATTCGCCCTCGAAAAGGCCACCGAGCTTTCAACCGACATCGTCCTATCAACCACCACAGGCACATCTGCTGTGCAAGCCGTAGAACTTGCAGCGCAAACAGGCTTCGCGGGCAACATCATCATCGTAACCCACGTCTGGGGCATGAAAACCCTGGGCGAAAACGAGCTCACCGACGAAAACCGCAAAAAATTAACCGCCGCAGGCGCCACCATCGTAACCGCCGCCCACGCCCTAAGCGGTGCCGAGCGTGCCATAAGCAACAAATTTGGCGGCGCATACCCCGTGGAGATAATGGCCCACACCCTGCGCATGTTTTGCCAGGGCATGAAGGTTTGTGTGGAGATAAGCTCCATGGCCCTTGACGCCGGCGCTATACAACCGCGCCCCGTTGTTGCCCTAGGCGGGACGGGCAGGGGGCTTGACACGGCCTGCGTTATCACGCCGGGGTATACGGCCAAGATTTTTGATACGCGGGTGCATGAGGTTTTGTGTAAGCTGTATTAAGCGGCCTTCTGGATTGCTTCGGGCGCGAACTATCCATCAATAAAGCCTTCCGTAGCCCTCGCAATGACAATTGAACTGCCGCGGTTTCCCTAATAAAATGGACAGTCCAACTGTCATTGCGAGGCCAACGTCGATTGCGTATACGATAACTGCCAAGGCCGAAGCAATCCAGGAATGTAGCCAACAATGACTATTAAAAGATAGTGGTACTAAAAGCGAGGTGATTCAAATGAATATGAGTACAGTTTTTGACTTCTTATTTGAAATATTATTCTTTGGCGTAGTTATTGGTATAGTTGCATCATTGCTATCATCTGGAATCTGGTGGTGGGCTACACATAAGAAAAAATGGGCTAATATTAAGTTTTCAAATTGTTTACAAATTAAGCCTGTAGAGTTTTCTGATTTACCAGGAAAATACCAAATCGCGTTCAAAATCGCAAATATAGGAAGTTCTGATTTTGAGCAAGTGAATTTAGACGCTAAATTGGCTGTTCGTGTTAAAGGCAGGGGGTTGCAAAATGCTTATCTTGCTGTTGGTTGGGGCGGAAATTATGTCAATAGGCTATGGGGTCAAAAAAATATTAAGAGAGTAAATGGTGAGCCTAACAAGTATACGTTTATCCTACCTATATACTTAAGTGATCAAGCATTTTCACGCTTCAGCGGGACAATGTTTATGGAAGATATAAAGCAAAAAGCGGAAAGGAAGGAATTGAGTCTTTGGGACGTATTTAAAGCTTACCCTGATGAAGCGCACTTAACATTGTTTGCTTATGGTTATGAAGTCGCAACGGGGCTTAGGAAAACATTTGAATCTAAACGCTATACATTTAATGATATTGAGGCTTTAAAATTTCAAGGCCTCAGCATGAGAACTGAAATGCCAGAGAAAGATAAGGCGCATTTTGCAGAAGCAGCACAAGAGGTCAATGATGCAAAATCATCCCTCAAAAGCATAGTAGCTGAGGAGTTAGATGAATAAAATAACCATCAGGAGATGATAACTTGACAACCGAAGAAAGAAAAAGACAAAAAGCCGTAATGATTTTTATGTTCATCGTAGCCCTATCGGGCCTTGCGCTGGGGCTATCCGACAGCATTTTCTCTGTATACTTTTATGAGGCATTTGGCACCGATGCCGTGCAGCGCGGCTGGATAGAGCTGCCGCGGGAGCTGCCGGGCGTGTTGGTGATGTTTGTGGTGTCGGGGCTGGCCTTTTTGGGCGATATCCGTATGGCGTTGGTGGCGCAGGCCCTTACAATTATTGGCATACTGGCGATGGGGCTTTTGTCGCCGACCTTTGAGGTGATGCTGATATTTTTGTTTATCAAGTCTCTTGGGGCGCATATGCTTATGCCGCTGTATGACAGCATTGGGATGTCGCTTGCAAAGTCGGGCGGCTTCGGCACTATTATGGGGCGATTTAATGGCCTTCGCACGGCCTTTGGGATGCTGGCTGCTATCGCGGTGTTTTTCGGCTTTAGGTCAGGGTTTTTCTCGTTTACAACGCCTGTTGTTCTGCCGTTTGTAATTGCAGGGGCGGCATTTATCGGGGTTTTTGTGTGCCTGTTGACGCTACGGCGATATACGGATGATGTAAAGACAGACAAGCCCCGCTTTGTGATGAAAAAAGCGTATACCAAATATTACATACTGGCCATGCTGTTTGGCGCGCGCAAGCAGATAATGTTTGTGTATGGCCCGTGGGTGTTGATAGAGCTTTTGGGCTTTGGCGCTGAAAACATGGCACCTATATTAATTGTTGGGTCAGCAGTTGGCATATTTTTCTTGCCTATGGTAGGCCGCTGGATAGATAAATTTGGCACATCGCGTATTATGGTGATAGAGGCGGGGCTTTTCTTGGTGGTGTATCTGGGCTATGGCTTTATTAGCGCGGGACTGCACGGCGGCTGGCTGACGGGTGCAGTGGTGGTTATTGCCGTTGCAGTGGCCGTGAACGTGGCCGACCGTGTTACCATGTATTTTGGCATGGTGCGCAATGTTTACATGCGGTCTATTGCGTTAGCACCCGAGGATGTGACACCTACGCTGGCCACAGGCATGGCCCTCGACCATGTGCTAAGCATCACCAGCGCCATAATATGCGGCTATCTTTGGTGGGAGCTTGGGCCCCAATATGTTTTCGTTTTTGCGGGCGTGCTGGCGGCTTGTAATATGATTGTTGCGCGAACCATCAAAAAAGAGGAGAAACCTGCGTAAAATGTTGTTTTTGCCTACAACTTGGGATGAAATAAAGGATGCGAGACAAGTAGATTTTGTGCTGGTGACAGGGGATGCCTATGTGGATCATCCTTCTTTTGGCGCGAGCATTATCGCCCGCGTGTTGCAATCCCGCGGCTTTACGGTGGCCATCCTGCCGCAGCCGGACTGGAAAACCACCGAAGATTTCACCAAATTTGGGCGTCCGCGCCTTGCCTTTTTGGTTACGGGCGGCAATATAGATTCTATGGTAAATCATTATTCCGTGTCGCTGCACAAGCGCAAGGCGGATGCGTATTCGCCCGGCGGACGGCTGGGCAGGCGGCCAAACCGTGCCACGATAGTCTACTGCAATAAAATTCGTGAGGCTTACAAAGACGTGCCCATTGTGATTGGCGGACTGGAAGCCAGTTTGCGCAGACTTGCCCATTATGACTATTGGGATAACGCCGTGCGGCGGTCTATTTTGCTTGACAGCGCGGCGGATTTGCTTGTGTATGGCATGGGTGAAAACCAAATAGTGGAAATTGCGGAAGCCTTGCAAAGTGGGTTGGATGTACAGCACCTAACGTTCATTGTGGGAACTGTTTTCAAGACGAAGGATATCTCGTTTTTGGACGACGTCATAATGCTGCCGCCATTTAAGGCCATTAAAGAGCCCGCGGCCCAATCAAAAAAAGATTTTGCGAAGAGTTTTATGGAGCAACACCACAATGCGGATTATCTGACGGCGAAAATCTTGGTGGAAGACTATGGCGGCGTTTATGTGGTGCAAAATAGGCCTGCCAAGCCGCTGGCAACATCGGAGATAGACAGGGTGTATTCTTTGTCTTATATGAGAGACTACCACCCAATGTACAAAAAAGAGGGTGGCGTGCCCGCCATAGAGGAAGTCAAATTTAGCATCACAGCCACAAGAGGGTGCTTTGGCGGCTGCAATTTTTGCGCCCTGGGCTTTCATCAGGGAAAGGCGGTGCAGTCTCGCAGCCATAAATCCATCATAGCAGAGGCAACAAGCTTCACGCATGACCCCACATTTAAAGGCTATATCCACGACGTGGGCGGTCCAACCGCAAATTTCAGGCAGCCGCCTTGCGATAGGTGGAAACAGGAAAGCCCCGCACCATGCAAAAGGCAGTGCTTAGCGCCAAAGCCTTGCCCAAACCTAAAATACGACCACGCGGACTTTCTAAAGCTGCTAAAAACACTACGCCAGATACCCAAAGTTAAAAAAATCTTCATCCGTTCAGGCATAAGATACGACTATCTGTTGCATGACCCCAAAGGCGACGCCTTTTTGCAAGAACTTTGCGCCCACCACATCAGCGGCCGCCTAAAAGTGGCCCCGGAGCATGTCTCGGAAAAAGCGCTGTCAGCCATGGGCAAGCCTAGCTTTGACGAATATAAAAAATTTGCCGCAAAGTACGCCGCGATAAACAAAAAGTTGAAAAAGGACCAATTTTTGGTGCCATATTTAATGTCCAGCCACCCGGGCTGCAATTTGGATGATGCCATAGAGCTTGCGGAATATCTGCAAAGCACGGGCCACCAGCCAGAGCAGGTGCAGGACTTTTACCCGACGCC
>WQVI01000087.1 GCA_009781625.1 Defluviitaleaceae bacterium
CAGGTAATTTTTTAAAGGAGGAGAGTTTAAATGAGACAGCGTATTTTATACATACTTTTCTTGGTTGGCTTGACAGCATTAATTGCCGCTTGTGGCGCACCTGCCGCTACCGCACCCAGCATTGAAATGCCACCGACACCCGAACACGGCGGCGTTGGCATTAGGGTAATAAGTGCTCAAGAATGGTATTCAGAGCATCCGGAAGTGGTTGCATCCTATTTCGGTGCCGACAGAAGCGAGCATTACAGCTATCTGGAAGTAAATCCTTATAAACGAGTATTATTTGAAGGTTTTGGCTTTGCTTTGGATTATAACAGCCCAAGAAGCCATCGTTTTGCAATGGAGAGCACAGATGACACCGGGCGCTATCCTTTCCGTGCCCGCGCCAACTGCTTTGCCTGCAAATCTGCAAACTATCCCGCCGTTGCGGAATATATGGGCATAGAATTTTATTCTACACCATTTGAAGAGCTGCGTCATCTTATGACCCAGCCGGTTAGCTGCTTTAACTGCCACGGAAACGAGCCCGGAACACCCAGAGCCGTTGCACGGTATGTGCATGTGGCTTTTACGGATATAGACAGAATATCCCCTAGCAGTGCCGCATGTGCCCAATGTCATATAGAATACCATTTTGACCCTGTAACTTGGGAAGTAATACTACCATATTCCGGCCTTAACAGTATGCATCCTACCGCCGCCCTCAACTATTTCAATACCGTCGCAAGAATGCCTGACGGCCGCCCCTTTGCGGATTACACAAACCCGCGCAGCGGCGTGCGCCAAATTAAGGTGCAACATCCGGAATTTGAAGCAGTTTACGGCATGGGTGCTCCACATAACAGCTTATCCCCATTAGGCTATAATTTTAGCTGTGCGGACTGCCATATGCCTGATGCTGAAAGCGCGGATGGTGTTGCCTACAGGAGCCATGCAAAGATAAGCCCTCTTAGCAACCCTCAATTAATACAGGGCACTTGTGCTGCCTGCCACGTGGATTTATATTCAGAAGTGAGGGCAATTCAAGCACTATATTATCCGGCTATACATGGGTTGGGCAACCATCTGGCAGATTTGATGGAGCGTTTGGTGCTGGCTGTTGAAAGCGGAAGTCATTCTGAAGCTACATTGGATGAAATTAGATACACCTTCCGTAATGCTCAATTCTTCTGGGACTGGGCAGTAAGCGAAAACTCCAACGGTGCCCACAATTCCAGACTTATATTTGGCACAATGGAATATGGCTGGGAATATGCACGTGAAGTAGAAGCTTTATTGCAACAAATAGGCCATTAATTATAAATAACATAGCTTACAGGGGCGACCAGTCGCCCCTGTAAGCTATGTCTACAGTTAATACGAAGGGGTTATCTTAGCCATGAGAAAATTTTACGGTTTTGTTCGTTCTATGAAGTTTGGAATTATACTTTTGCTGGTTGTGGCAGCTTTTTCGGTGGTTGGTTCACTTATACCTCAAACTTTTGACGACCCTTGGTATATAGAAAACTATCCAGAATTTGGTGAACTTCTGCTGACATTGGGCTTGCATCGCATGTTTTCTCAGTGGTATTTTATCGTTGTTTGCGTGTTGCTGGGCCTAAGCTTGGCCAATGCTACGATATCCCGCATTTTTGCCCTGCGCAAGCTGCTGCCTGACACCCTTGTTGTGCCCGAAGAAGGCTATCGCCACGACGAATTGGACGAAATTAAAATTTCCCGCCTTCGTACATATTTACAAAAAAAGCGTTATCGCGAGCTTACCACAAACGAAGCAACGGTATACCACAAAAACCGTTTGGGCTATTTTGGCTCGGCCGTGGTGCATCTTTCTTTGTTGATGATATTGCTGTTTGGCGGCCTGGTGCTTGCCTTAAACTATGATGAGGAAGTTATCCTTTTGCCCGGAGAGACGGCAACCCTGTCTGATGGCTCTACCTTACGTCTTTTTAGCTTCACAAGAACCGACCCCATAACCGAACGAACAGAAAGCATCAGCATAATAGAGGTTGTTGCCCCGGACGGACGCTCCAGCGGCGTACGTGAAATAAGGGTAAACAGCCCTCTTAGGTTTAATTCTTTTGTTTATTATCAATTTCAGCATATGTATGCAGGCAGCATAACCGCAGTAGATATAGAAACCGGTGCTTCGGACACGTTTTATCTGACAGAGCGTTCTTTTTTAACCACCGACGACAGAACGGGCATCTGGTTTGAAACGGTGTTTCAAGGCTGGACAATGGAAGAGGAAACAGGGCGCATCATCCCTCTTATATACGATGCCCCCATATTTCCGGATCCTCTATACTATTTCTTGTTAATGGACCATTACATACACGAACACCGCTTTGCCGTGCCGGGTACCCATGTGCATGTAGGAAATATCAGGTTTGAATTTAACGAGCTTATCCACTATCCAAACATATTGGTCAGCTATTCGCCCCATCCTTTTCCGGCTCTCTTGCTTGCCGGTGCCATTCTTTTGATGGTGGGCCTGGCTTTATCCTTTTACTTTACCCCTGTCATTGTTGTGCTGCGTGGCAACCGGTATAAAATAACAGGCTCAAAATCTTCGGGAATAGACATTGAAATTATCGCAATGCTTTATGAGGGCGAGGATGTGCCAAAAGACAATGCGCCGCCTAACCCTGACGAACCAATTGAAGAGCAAAAAACCGAAAGAGAGGTCGATATATAATGCATGTGCTGTTTAGCGTAACTTTGGTTGTATATTTAATTGCCGTAATTGCTTATTTCACAGGCACGGCCTTTAAGCACGAAAAATTAACGAAATACGCGTTTATTATGTTTATCGCCGCCACTGTCGCCCATGTGGTGTACTTTTTCTGGCGTTGGTGGGCTAAATTTGATTTGCTTGACCTAACCTTGCTTAACGCGGCCCCGATAAGAGGTGCCTTTGAATATTCCATGGCTTTCGCCCTGGGCATTTCCATTGTTGTCATCTTGGCCAGACCCAAAATGCCGTGGATTTCATCCGTGGGTATGCCCGCAACCGCCTTAATGATGGCTTTTGCCGCCACCCGCAACATGGACATCCATGACCTTATGCCCGCCCTGCGTTCTCCGTGGTTTTTTGTACACGCCGGCACAGGGGTTGTGGCATATGCAGCATTTGCGGTAGCCGCCGTTGCCGGTATCAAATATCTTCAAATGCTAAAAAAGAATGAAGACGAAGACGGCAAAACCATGATACAAATTGACCGCATGTCCTATCGCGCCATTGTTTTCGGGATGCTGTTTTTTACGGTTACAATCATTTCAGGCAGCCTTTGGGCGGCCGATGCATGGTCAAGATTTTGGTTTTGGGACCCGAAAGAGCTATGGTCTCTCATAACATGGATATTCTACGCCATTTACCTTCACCAGCGTCTGCGCAAAAACTGGCGGGGCAAGCGTTGCGCCATTTTGGCCATAGTTGGCGTGGGTTTGGTGCTGTTTACTTGGCTTGGTGTAAATAACTTGCTGTATGGGCTGCATTCGTACAGCTAGGGCCTGTTCCTGCTATAAGAAAATGCAGATTTGCGAGGCGATTTTTCGCCAATCAAGGAGCTGAGGACTGTCGTCGTCACCGTGTCTAAGGACACGCTAGGACGAAGGGACGCAGAGTGGCGGAAATATCGACCGCAAATATGCGTTTTCGTTAGTAGGAACAGGCCCTAGGGCGCAGGATGGACAGACAAATGAGCATAAACCTAAACAGAACATTAAGAATAATTATGGTGCTGCTTGCTCAAGGGGTGTTAATTTATGGACACTTCCTTGGGCACAGCATTTTTACGATACTGGCATTTATTGGATTTTTGGCGGCCTTTTTAATTCTTTCCCGATGGCACTATGGCCTGGTAAAGCAAGAGAAAGTCGCCCAGTCCAAGCTTAGGCTTGAGCAAAGAAATGCAGACCGTAAATCCGGCAAGTGGGTAAATTTTAAAACCAATGGCGCGGAATATGTTGACGCGAACCATCCATACAGCAGAGATTTAGACCTTTTCGGCGAGGACTCGCTGTTTCAATATCTTAACGACACCAACACCCAATATGGCAAGGACATTTTGAAACTGCTGTTTATAACCGATAGACGCGATAAAGCCGCCGTGTTGCGCCGCCAAAGGGCTGTTAAAGAAATTTCCGCGAAAGAGGGCTTTTGCGAGACCCTTAAAACTACGGGTATGTTGTCCAAAAACATCTCCCAAAGCCCGGCGGAAATGGTTAATTTCTTTGAAGGCAACAGCTCTCTTTTCGCAAGCTCGTTTACAGGCTTTGCGGCGCGCGCGCTTCCCGTTGCTATTGCTCTGCTGGTGGCCTTAAACTTCATCGTAGGTTTCAACAACGCCCTGATGATTTTCACAGGCCTGGCCATCATCATTCAGGTGATGATTTTCGTCTCCCTTTCCCACAAAACAGAAGCGGTGCTTAAAGAGCTAAGCAAGTTCGGCGGAAGCCTTGATGATTTTGGCACTATGGCAAATCAAATCAAGGAAACCGCATTTACGGCAGAGCTAAACCAAACCTGGCAAAGCAAACTGCCGCAAAAATGGAATCTCAAGAAAATGACATGGGCGCTAAGCGTTAGAAATATAACCCTGCTGGACTTGGTGTTAAATATTTTATTTCTGTGGGACATACATTGCGTGTGCGCCTTGGAAAACATGAGGCGCAAAGGTGCCAAGGACATGCGCACTTGGCTGGAAGCCATAGGCTATTTTGAAGCAATGGCTTCTGTAGCGGTTTTGCCCCAGCTAAACCCAAACTGGACATATCCCGAATTTGATGACAATCTCACAATTCAGGCCGAAAACCTTGGTCATCCCTTAATTGAGGAGCATGACAGGATAACAAATAATTTTGGCCTGGATGGCATAGCAATAATTTCCGGCTCAAATATGTCGGGCAAAACAACTTTTCTAAGGACGGTGGGCATCAATTTGGCTTTAGGCTATATGGGTGCGCCCGTGTGCGCAACGCAGTTTCGCGCCCCTTTGGTGGACATATGGACGTGCATGAAGCCCCCGGACAACCTAAAGCAAAGCATCTCCACATTTTACGCAGAGCTTTTGCGCATCAAAAACATCATAGACAGCGAAAGGCCCATGTTATTTTTAATTGACGAGATTTTTGCGGGCACAAATTCGGAAGACAGGGTTGAAGGTGCCAAGCAGGTGCTGCTAAACCTTTCCAAGAAACAAAACCTGGGCCTGGTTACTACCCACGACCTTGAAGTTTGCAAAACCGAAGGCTTTGACAATTATCACTTTAACGAGAGCTATATTGACGATGAAATATACTTCGACTTTAAAATTAAACCCGGAATAAGCACCACCCGCAATGCCAGACATCTTATGAGGATGATAGGCATTGATATAAAGCCCGGCATTTAGTGATGTTTGTGGTCAAAACCACGGAATTTTTACTTTTCGTGGGATATAATATTGTTAAAACAAGTCTTAGGGCCTGTTCTCGCTATAAGAAAATGCAGATTTGCGAGGTGATTTTTCGCCAGGCAAGGAGCCGACGACGACGCGTGCCTAAAGGCACGCTAGGAGAAGGCGACGCAGTATGGCGGAAATATCGACCGCAAAGATGCTTTTTCGTTAGCGGGAACAGGCCCCACATTGAGGTATTTTTGATGAAAAAGAAATCCTTTCGCAGGGGTATACATCCCCCGGACTTGAAAATGACGGCCCAAATGCCCATTTCGCGTATAGAGCCGAAGGCGGGCACTGTTATGGTATATCCCATGGTTCAGCATATCGGTGCGCCTTGTGCGCCTACTGTTGCCGTGGGCGATTTTGTTGCCGTTGGGCAAATAATTGGTGATAGTGACGCGGCCGTGTCCGCACCGATACATTCTGCGGTTTCCGGCAAAGTTGTTAACATTGGCGATGCGCTTTCGCCCAAAGGTCAGATGTGCCAGGCTGTTTTTATTGAAAGCGACGGCCAATTTAGCGAGCATCCGTCTATACAGCCGCCCGGCGACTATAAAAACATGTCCCGTGAGGACATCCTTGCCCTCATTCGCGAAGCTGGCGTAGTGGGCCTTGGCGGCGCGG
>WQVI01000088.1 GCA_009781625.1 Defluviitaleaceae bacterium
CGCCCGTTAATGAAATGCCGCGTATTCCGTAACGTGCCGATGTCGCTTTATAAGCGGGCGGCTGTAAGCCGCCCCTACATTAGCATTGAGGTTTTGCTTTACAGTGCGCCGTGTAGTACATATATCGTAGGGGCGGCTTGTAGCCGCCCGCATATGCAGTGACATAATACATTGAGCAGGTTGCACGTCTGTAGGATAAACGGGCGGCTACAAGCCGCCCCTACAGTCAGCGGATGGCTTTGATATGAATCCACAACGTAATAGCCAAAATACATAGTCACAAAAACATCAGCAACAACGGTATCGTCCCCATGGACAATATTGTAGCCGCCGCAAAGGCCTGGGATGCGAAGATATGGTCTCTGCCGTGTCTGTGGGCGAAAAGTATTAGGTTTATAGCTACAGGGCTGGCGGCAGCTACAACGATGGTTCCCAGCACTATAGGCGGTATATTGAAGGGCATAAGGGCCAAAATTGTTAAGCTTGGCAAGATAAGCAGGCGCATAGCACATAGGCCGTACACCCGCTTGTCTTTCAGCATTTTTACAACATTTGTGCCGTAAATTGATGCGCCCGCCACCAGCATGGCCATTGGTGTGTTCATATTACCTATCAGTTCAAGGGGCGTGTGGATAATTTCCGGTATTTGTATGCGTAGCATAAACATCGCAAAGCCCGCAAAAATAGCTATCAAGGCCGGTGACAGTACGGCCTTTTTTATTGCGGCGAGGTCACGCTTACCGCTCATTACAATCATACCGTGGGTCCACATAAAGCTGAAAAACACGGTGAGATAGCCCGTTAGATAAAGCACACCTTCCGACCCAAAAACGCCGTAAATAAGCGGAATACCCAAGAAGCCGGCGTTGGGATATATAGCCGCAAAACGCTCCACCGCCTTATCCTTGCCGCCGCGGTTTCTATATACGATATGACTGACTGTCACAGTGATTATAAACGAGATGAGGCCAAGAAGTATTGACAAAAGCAGGTTGTTAAGCAGACGCTCGTCGAAAGGCCGCTGATAGGACAGGAAAATTACAATGGGATTGACCAAAAGCATCAGCAGGGCGGACAGCTTTTTGTTTGTGGCATCGTCAATAAGGCCCACTTTGGCGCAAAGCAAACCGATGGCGGCAATAATTATCATTGTAAATATCCGTTGAAAAGCTATGTATGCAAGGTCCATGAAGATATTATACATCAATTGCAATTATCTTGCAAGATGTGCCGCAATGTGATAAAATGGCAGAAAGGGGGCGATGTTATGGAGCGTGACATACGCAATTTGGTTTTGGGTTTGCGAAAGTCAATAAACGAAATTGACACGCAGCTGAAATATATAGAGAAAAGCGACACCTTTAAGGAGAACACGGAGCTTACGGACAAAAACGCAAAACTGGCGGCCCGCAATGAAAAGCTGGCGGCAGAATTGGCGCAGCTTTCCGCCGACAATGCCGCCTTGAAAAACGCGTTGTACGAGCAATATTTCAACGAAAAGGTGAGTACTGTTGAGAAAACCCGCCGCAACCTTGATATTTTCTTTGCAAAGGAAGCGGATTATGAGCTTAACCACCTTGCCGCGCTGGAAGCCAGCATAAAGCAAAGGCTTACGCATCTGGCGCAGCAGCTGGTGAAAGAACGCATAGAGGACGTGCAAGAGATAAACCAAAAAATGGCTGAAATACAAAATGATGTTACCACAAAAATCATAAAAGCCAAGATGGCCGCGGCACAGATATCAGTTTCAGAGCGCGAAAAGGCTGAATTCGAGCGTTTAAAGCAAGAAAACCTCACCGGAGAGCAAATTACGCAGCTTTCGCGCAAAAATAATTTCGAGCGTTATGTAGGCCTTAACATCCTTAACACCATCGGTATTGTGCTGTTTATCATAGGAGCGTTTACGGCTGGGCAGCTGGGCCATATCTGGATTTCCTTCGCCCTGGGCGCGGGTTTTCTCGTTGTTGGCGAGATAATGAACCGCAAGCGCGCCAATGTCTTTTCCTTGGGCGTTACAGCGGGCGGCGTGGGTATTTTGTACGCGTCCCTGGCCCTGGGCCATTTTGTCCACGACATTATCAGTATGTACCCCGCCCTGGGCATTTGCGTGGCCATCACCGCCCTCACCTTCTATCTCTCCACCCGCTACAAGGCCCAAACCCTGCTGGGCATCACCCTTGTGGGCGGCTATTTGCCCCTGCTGTCCATCTTGCTGGATGGCGCAGACCCTGCGCTGCTCTTTGGTATGATGGCCTATTTTGTGCTGTTTAACCTACTTGCGCTGATGCTGGCCTTTCGCAATAAATGGACATGGGCAACCTTTGTGGGCCTGGGCCTTAACATCATCGGCACGGCCCTGATATCCTTTGAATTTCACCACATACACAATCTTCCTTACTTTGCCATCGAAACCGTCTTTATCGGCTTTGCCATGCTGGTTTACAACGCCATACCAATTATTGGCACCTACATGACCAAGGCCAAATTTCGCCAAAGCGACCTTGCCCTTATCTCCATCAACACGTTTTTCGGCAGCATCATCATGTTTGTAAATATCTCTGATTCTGGCTGGAATGAGTTTTTAGGCCTTGCCGCGGCCATCTATGCCCTAATGTACTTGGGCACAAGCTATCTTGTCTCCAAAAAGTTTGAGGACGCGAAGGCTATGACGGTGCTGTTTTTCATTGTGGGCATCGCCTTTACCTTCCTGGCAGTGCCATGGCAGTTCGAGTATCACTGGCTAACGCCCGCGTGGATGCTTTTGGCTACAGGCCTCACCGTCTTTGGCATCTTCAAAGAAAAGCGCATGTTTCGCGCCGCAGGCTTCACCGTTGGCGGCATAGCCCTCTTCTGGTTTATCACATACGATATCACGCAATATTTTTACCTCTTCGGCGAAAGATGGTGGTTTACAATGCAATACGCTTCCATCACAGCCGCCAGCCTTATCGTTATAGCGTCTTACATCCTCAAAAACCAAATATTCCGCGTGTATTACAAGGTGTTTAAATATTTCGCAGCCGTAAACCTTTGGCTTTTCGCCATATTTATGGTATATCGCCTATGGGACGCCCTTTTGGCCGCCTTCCCTCAAAGCGTAATTTCTATAGACTATCTCATGGTGGCCCTTGGGGCCGTGGTGACGATGGCCTTTGGCAAAATCTATCCCAACCTTCCTCGCCTGGCGGACGGTGGCATGAAGATAATAGGCACCGTCTTTAGCTTTTTGGGGCTTTTCGTCATCTTCTTCCTGGGCATATCCGCAAATCCGCTTGGCGGCGCAGAAATTGCTGTACATCCGACAGATATAGCCATCCTTGCCACCGTCATCCTAATCGCCGTGGAGGCCATGGGTATTTTTGCCATTTATGACATCACCCGCCGCGCCGTTGTTGAAAAGATAATGGGCATACAATTTTTGCCCCTTATTGTTTCCGCCTACATCGTCATCGTTTTCACCGTCACCCTAACCCTGGACTATGGCCTGGCTTTCGCAAGCTTCTGGATAAGCGCAATATACGTTATAACGGCCTTGCTATGGACAGTTCTTGGCTTTGTGCGGCGATATTCCCTATTACGCCGCTTTGGCCTGGCTCTTGCGCTGTTTTCCGTCATAAAGCTCTTTATATTTGACCTTGCAATTCTTACCCAAGAATTTCAAATACTATCATATTTCATTATGGGCGCGGTGCTTGTGGCCATCTCCTTTGTGTATCAGTATTTCAGCAAACGGCTGGAGCTTGGGGTGAAGGTAAATAAGGGCGATGACGCGGTGGGGGTAAGCCCCCACCATACCGAGGAAAAATAAACATGAAAAATGAATTGTCCGCGAGAAAACACCCGAGATTAAAAAGCTATGATTACAGCCAAAACGGCTATTATCACGTAACAATATGCACACAAAGCAAACTGCCAATACTATCACAAGTAGGGCGGGGGCTTGCCCCCGCCGCCGAATTGACACTAACCACCATAGGGAAAATAGTTGAAAATCAATTGCTGGATTTACCCAACCGCTTTCCCGGTATAACCATCGACAAATATGTTATAATGCCAACCCATATCCATGTAATCATTGTTATTGGATGCAGTGCGGCAGGGGCAAGCCCCCGCCCTACTTTGTCGGATGTTGTTCGTGTGTTTAAGCCTATGTCTACGAGGTTGTGCAATCAGGATGATAACGTCACCGGACGACAAATATGGCAAGCTTCATTTTATGATGAAATTATTAGGGATGAGAGGATGTATCAGAATATTTGGAAATATATAGATGAAAATCCGGCCAAATGGGCAGAGGATTGTTATTATGCAAGGTAGGGCGGGGGCTTGCCCCCGCCATATTGCACAATATAAGACAAGGAAGGTTAAATAGAATGAGCATAAAGGTTATCTTATTTGACATAGGCGGCGTTCTTGTAGAGCTTGCGGTTACGAAAAAATTATCAGAGCTTATCAAGGACGAAATAACGCTGGAGCGTTACGCAATCTCTAAATATATCAGGCTGTACGAAAGCGGACAATGCGATACGAAAGAGTTTGCAGGCGGCCTTATTGAAGAGCTTGGTTTGGCAATAACCCCCGAGAATTTTATTGACGATTTTTCTTCATTTGTAAAGGGGTTTTTTCCGGGTGCCCCAGAGCTTTTGCGCCATTTAAAACCAAAATATACCCTTGCATGTTTGTCAAATACCAATGCAATACATTGGGACGGCCTACGGGAAAGAATTTCAATTGATGGTTATTTTCACCATGTTTTCTTATCATACGAGATAGGCAAATTAAAGCCCCAGCTTGATTTTTATACATATGCAATTGATAGGCTTGGCTGCGTACCCCAGGAAATTGCTTTTTTTGACGATAGCGAAGCAAATGTAAAAGCCGGTGTGGCCGCCGGCATGAATGCATATAGGGTTGTTGACTTTGAGGACTTGAAGGACAAATTGAAAACACTTGATCTATTGTAATCTACTTGAAAAATGAGGAGTAGCAAAATGATTAAAATTGCTTTGACTGTTGGCGCGTCCATCGCCCTAATTCATGCCATACACGCCGCTACCCTGGACAGAAGTATCGAATATAAAGAAATCCCTTTTCGCAGTAAGAAAATCCCGGCAGAGATGAATGGATACAGGATTGCCTTTGTGACGGATACGCATTCTATTTCTGAGGCAAGGCTGCAAGGTGTGGTGGATGTTTTAAACACCAAGCAAATTGACTTGCTGCTCCTTGGCGGGGACTTTGCAAGCACAATGGCCAAGATGCAAAAATCCATCGAGCTGTTGTCCCAGGTTGTCACTATAGATGGGATTTTTGGCGTTGAGGGAAATCATGACAATTATCAGCAGCTTTTTGCGGCGATGCGGGCACATAATATCACGCCTTTGTCCAACAGCGGCACCTGTATACGCAAAGGCCTCTATTTGGCGGGGGTTGAAGACCTTCGCCGGCGCAACCCCAATGTCGCAAAGGCAATTGCGGGAGCTTGTGCCGATGATTTTGTAGTTCTCATTTCTCACAATCCCGACGTTGCCATGGACGCTTCGCAAAACACCACAGGCGTGGATTTAATTTTAAGCGGCCACACCCATGGCGGCCATATTACATTTTTCGGGCAATGGGCACCAGCCTTGCCCCTTGTTACCGATTATGGCAACAAATTTGCAGGCGGCTGGGCAAAATCTCGCGATAACACGCCAGTTTTTGTCAGCAGAGGTGTTGGCGGGCATTTTCCAAGGGTTTTCGCTAGGCCACAGGTGGTTTTGGTGACATTGCTTTATAATTAGAAAAAAGCAAAGAGGATTTAACCTTTGTCAAGTGTTTTCCGAAAGTTATTTTGTTTGAGAACGCAAAAAAGCCCAGAGCGGTTGATTGCTCTGGGCTTTCGGGGCTTCTACTGTCCATAATCTCAATAATTACGCTGTGGGGCTTTCGGATGCGTTACATGGCAGTTTGCTTATTCGCTACGCAGATTTCTTTTTAAATAAACCTTGTCTTTTAACTGGATTCCAGCTTCAAATATTGGTATATCATATTGTTCAAGCATGTAGTTTTCTATTC
>WQVI01000089.1 GCA_009781625.1 Defluviitaleaceae bacterium
AGCCGCCCGTTTATCCTACAGACGCACAACCTATTCAATGTATTATGTCACTGCATATGCGGGCGGCTACAAGCCGCCCCTACGCATATGTACTACACGGCGCACTGTAAAACAAAACCTCAATACTAATGTAGGGGCGGCTTACAGCCGCCCGTATATGAAGCGACATCTATACGCTACGACATTCGCGGCATTTCATTAACGGGCGGCTACAAGCCGCCCCTACGGATCCAGCACCACATTGATGATAGAAGGATGAAACCATGGACAGAAAAGACACAAGGCACAGGCCGCGCATGAGGCGCGTACCTGAAAAGGGCCCCCAGAGGAGAATCTCCAGGCCCCTACCCAAGAGGAAGCTTCGCATCGAGGCTTTTTTTGGCTTTGTGTTTGTGCTGGTAATCATTTATATAATAGGCTTTTTTTACACCAACGCCCAGCGGCCCGAGATATCCCAAATGCGGGTGGAGATGGGCGTGCTGTCCCACCCCACGGCTTTTGTCGGCATCATCATAAGGGATGAGGCGGTGTATCACACCACAGAGGCGGGCGCTTTGCTGTTTCATGTGGAAAACCACCAAAGGGTGCGCGCGGGCCGCGTTGTGGCCAGCATACAAGATGCGGGCCGGGTGGAAGCCCTGCGCGCAGAGCTTGCTACCATAGACCAAAGCGTCGTTGATACCCAAAGGCAGCGGGCAGGCTTGGCCGTAAACGAGGATGAAATAAGCCGTCGTAACCAAGCCATCATGCGATATATTGACAATGCTACCTTCGATTTGGCCACCGGACACATCGAAGGGGTTTTTGCCCTTAGCGGTGCCGTGCGCCAAAGCCTGGCCAGCCGAAACCAGCTGTATTTTAGCGGCGAGGCGGCGGTTGGAGAATATGCCGACGCCAGAATTCGCGCCCTTGCCGGTATAAACGAGGCCATAAGCGAGGTTACGGCCACACAGTCCGGAATATTTTCTAATATTGTGGATGGTTTGGAAGGCCAGCTTGGCATCGACAATTTGGGCAACATCCCCCGAGAACTTATCGCGGACAATGCCCACCCGCCATCTTTTTACAGCCCAGAAGTGGCCCCGGGCGACAGTCTTTTCCGCATCGTGCGCTCTAACGACTGGTTCGTCGCTGCCTATGTATCGGCAGAATATGCAGAAAGCTGGATGATAGGCTCTTTTGTTACCCTGTTTGTGGAAAGCGGCGAGGCCACAATCCCGCTGGATGCCCAAATTCACACTTTAAGGGACGTGGGCCGCGAAGTTTATGTGGTTTTCCAAACGAATAACGACCTGATGCGTTTCATCGACAGGCGGCACATTTCTTTCAGGCTTTCCCGGGATGCCCAAGAGGGCTTCAAAATCCCCCAGACATCTATTGTAGAGCGCAGCCGCTTCCCTGTGCCGGCGCAGTTTGTCTTCATCGAGGGCAATGTGATGGCAATAAACATCATGATGGGTGATAGCATTGTCACAGATTCTGTTACAGGGGGCTTTAGCGCGGATGGCGAGATGTTTCACATAATGGCGGACAGCAGCAGGCTTAGGGTTGGCGACACAATTGTGATGGATAACGAAATCTTTCACATTGAAGCCGTTGGCACGGCCACCGGGGTTTTTGTAACAAACCTGGGCGCAACGATATTTAGGGAAATTACAACAGAAGGAAATTTTGCTGAAAATGCCGAATATATAATTTTAGACCCATCAAGAAACCCAAATTTACGCCTTTTCGACAGGATTGTGGCAGACGCCCGCGCCGTTTCAGACAGATTATTGCTGCATTAGGCTGTTTTGGTCGTAAAAACCTGTAGATACCAAGAAAACTTGTGCATATTGACGAGAGAAAAATATGCACATGCACATAAACAGACAAAATTATTGTTGACAAACATAGGTAATATGTTGCATAATATTGATACTCTAAACTTGCAACAAAGGAGAAAGCTTCCGAGGAGGGAAATCATGGGAATTTTTCAGTCTGTTAAAAATTTCGTTTTTCAAAAAGGATATGATGATGACGAATATTTATATGACGATGAATATGAAATAGAGGAAGAAGATAGATATACACCTACAATGCGAGAGCGTTCTGCTGATGTTGCGTACATAGACAGCCGTTCCAGCTATACACGCGAAAGCGAGCGTAGCCGAAATTCTGATTATAAGCGCGGCGACACTGTGGAATTTTCCACCAGCAAGGCATCTTCGCCGGCGAAAACAGGCGAAAACAAAATTTACACCGTGCCCATGGCAGAACTTTTGCAAATTGTTATTTCAGAGCCTACCTGCTTTGATGATGCACCCGCTGTTTGCGATTTGCTAAGGCAGCGCAAGCCTGTTGTTGTTAACATGGAAGCGGTGGGTGATGTGAAGGAAGCCCAAAGAATTATGGACTTTATGGCAGGTGTTGTATATTCTATCAACGGCGATATTCAACCTGTCACCAACCGCATATATATTGTTACGCCAGAAAATGTAAATGTATCTGACCATACAAGAGAGCATCTTAAAGCAAATGGCATTTTCTCAACGTTTAAGACGGCCTTTGGCGGCCGATAATACGCATTACGTTGCGTAAAGCCCTGTGCAAGGGGGTTTTTAAATGAACCTGGTGATGGCTGAAGCCGTGGAAATGTTTGGCACTTTCTTATGGTTTTTGTTGATGGCAAGGGTGATAATGTCTTGGATGGTTCGTGGACAAGACGGTGCTTTGGGCAAAATATATAATATTGTTTTAATTTTTTCAGAGCCTCTTGTGGCACCCATAAGAAAGCTTATACAACGCTCTCCCCTTGGCGGAGGCGGCATGATGGTTGACTTTTCTCCGCTTTTGGCATTTATTGCTATACGTGTGATAACCAATTTGTTGGCCGATTTTCTGCGCAATTTGTAAAGATGCAATATTTTTATCTAAATGACTAAAAAACTGCACGAATTATCTCGATTTTTAGACAAAATTACTAAATCTGATTCGGACTATTTTCTTGCAAAGGCGATGGATCAGATTTATTTGTGTTTCCAGGGCAATGAGGCAAAATTTACAGAATTTTTAGACCCTTCCCGCAGGCTTTATGCCCGGGCTAACCTGTCGAAGCTATCGCAATTTGGCATAAGCATCGCAGAAAATGGGGGTTATCCCGAAGCAGAGCGCATGATGCTGGGATTTTATCCCAAGGACGCTGAGGCCACACCCTTCCCTATTGCTAAAATTTCCGTAGAATACCAGGCCAAACACGCAAGCCTCACCCATGGGGACTTTTTGGGGGCCATATTGGGCCTGGGCCTGGATAGAAGCATAATTGGCGATATTGTGATGCTTCCCTCTTCTGCCGTCATCATGACGGAAGCCCGTATCGGGGACTTTTTACTGGGCAACCTACATAAAGTAGGCAAAACTTCCGTTTCCACGGCTTTGCTGCCCGAGGATGCCCATTTTTTTGGCATGGACAACCGTGTGCCGGACAGGCTTATATGTGCCTCGTTGCGGGTGGATAGCGTGCTGGCTGCGGCTTTTAAGTTGTCCAGAGGGGATGCTGCCGCGCTGGTAAAGTCCGGAAAAGCTTTCGTAAATTGGCAGGAAGTAAATTCTCCCGCAAAGGCCGTGAAAGAAAGCGATATGCTTACATTGCGTAAATACGGTCGCGTGCAAATTGCGGAAGTAGTTGGCAAATCCAAAAAAGACCATTTTTTGATTGATATAATCAGATTTTAAGAAGAAATGATTTTTATTTTAACCACGGAAGTCACGGAAGGACACGGAAAGACCTTGACCCTATGCACTTTCCGTGTCCTTCCGTGACTTCCGTGGTTAAAGGTTTTGAGGTGATTATGAAAAAAGTAGGCATTATGGGCGGCACTTTCGACCCTATACACAATGGCCATCTTATTGCGGCACAGGACGTCATGGGGCAGCTTGGCCTTGACGAAATTATTTTTATGCCCGCAGGCACCCCACCGCTAAAAAGCGCCGAAAAAACAGCCGCTGCCCGCCATAGGCATGTGATGTGCATACTGGCCACCTGGGATAATCCCAAATTTTCCGTAAGCACCCTGGAAATCGACCGCGAGGGGACAAGCTATACCGTGGACACCATTTCCCAGCTAAAGGCCCAACGGCCCCACGATGAGCTATTTTTCATCGTAGGCGCCGACGTTACCGGCACCTTCCATAAATGGAGAAAATTTGATGAAATTTTACGGATGTGCAAGGTGGTGGCCACCACAAGACCCGGCAGCGATATTGGTAAAAATTTGGCCGAGAAATACGGCCAGGCAGTTGTTGCGTTATCAATTTCGGATATAGATATTTCATCTACGAGAATTCGCACATTGCTTGCTTCCGGCCATTCTGCTAGATATCTTTTGCCCCAGGCAGTGCATAACTATATCCGCAAAGAAGGGCTGTACATCGGCCCTTTAGCACGCATCAAACCCACGCTGCAAGCCAATTTATCCGCGGAGAGATTTGCCCATTCGCTGGCGGTGCTGGATGAGGCCGAAAGCCTTGGGCGGCATTATCATCAGGACGAGGCGGCCATGGAAAAGCTACGCCTGGCAGCCTTGCTTCACGATTGTGCCAAAAACCTCTGCGAAGAACGTCCCTTCACCGAAATTAACGCGCTATGCGAAAAGCACGGCGTTGCCCTTGATAGCTTTTTTGAAAAATCCCCCGGCTTGGCCCATGGCTTTATCGGTGCTGTGCTGGCTGAGGTAAAATATGGCATAAATGACGCGGATGTCCAAAGCGCAATTGCCTGCCACACCTTCGGCAAACCCAAAATGACAACAATTGACAAAATTATATACATCGCGGATTTTATTGAAGCGACACGCCCCGTTGACGAAGCCCGCAGCCACGCCCGAAAGCTGGCTTATGAGGAATTGGACGCAGCAATGATATTTATACTTCAAAATACAATTGAGAGAAGTGCCGCCAACGGCAAACCCATTTACGAGGACAGCCGGTTGACGCTAAAATATCTGGAGGATAATTATGGAAAAAACTAATTTACTTGAGGCGGCAAAAGTTGCCTACAATGCCGTTGCGGATAAGATGGGCGAAGACATCATCGTGCTGGACATCAGCGAAGTGTCCATCATCTCAGAATATTTCATCATAGCCAGCGCGCGAAATTCTAACCAGCTAAAGGCCATGGCAGACCATCTTCAAGACAAGCTGCACGAAGTTGGCATAAGGATGCGCCATGTGGAAGGCGTGCAAAGCGCGCGATGGATTTTGCTGGATTTTGGACACATCATTGCGCATCTTTTCTGCAAAGAGGAGAGAGAATATTATCGTCTGGAGAAGCTTTGGGGAGACGCAAAGCAGCTTTCGCCCGATGAATTGGCGTAGTCGCAAAAAATTTAAAACCCTTTTACCACGGAAAACACAGAAAGACACGGAAAAGACCTTGCTTTTATGCACTTTCCGTGTGCTTCTGTGCTTTCCGTGGTTAAAGGGTCTTTGATTTAGCGTTATTTGGCCGCTGCCCTCTGCTTTATTTTCGCTTCATATATGCCTCGGCCTCGGCCGCCAAAGCCTTTTTTTCCCTCATGGCGCCATCCACCCCTTTAAGGCCCAAAATCCGCTTTTCCGCAAGGCTCGAATAACCCTGCCCACCGCAAATGATATGGTCCAAAACCTCAACTTCCACATCATAAAGCATCTTGATGAGGCGCTCTGTTGTCGTCAAATCCGCATTGGAAAGGGCCAAATTGCCGCTGGGATGGTTGTGGGCCAAAACCACATAGGCGGCGTTGTTAAGCATCACGCATTTCATTATCTCCCGGGGGTATAGCTCTGCCCGGTCCAGGGTGCCTTTTTCCAGCAGTTCGGCGCAAATAAGGCCCAGCTGGTTGTCAAGACAAAGCAGGTAGAAGCATTCCACCGTTTCGCCGATAAATAGGGTCTTGACATATTCTGCCAGGGACTTTGTCGTCAAAAAA
>WQVI01000090.1 GCA_009781625.1 Defluviitaleaceae bacterium
AAGGAATAATCTCCGATGATATCCCCCGCAAGGCAGCTGGGGCCGCCAAAGCGGTAAGTATGCGGCTTTTCGCCAGCCTCGCCAGAGCCTATGATATGCGGCCTATAGGGCATCTCCAGCACATCGGGCATATGACAAGCCGCGGAAGTATCCAGGATGGCTATGTTCATGCCGTTTTGCACAATGTCCATCACCTCGGCCACAAGATAGCCCGCGTTAAGGGCAATAGCCTCGCCGGGCTCAAGGTAAATTTCCACGTCATATGTGGCTTTTAGCCGCTTTATCAGCGCGATAAGCGCGTCCACATCATATCCATCCCGGGTGATGTGGTGGCCGCCGCCAAGGTTAAGCCATTGCATGTTATGCAAATATTTTCCAAATTTCTCCTCAAAGGCCGCCACGGTGGCTTTCAGTGCGTCCGCGCCTTGCTGACACAGGGTGTGAAAATGCAGGCCGCTTATACCGTCAAGGAAGTCCGGGCGGAAATTTGCGGCGGTGACGCCAAGACGAGAATTTGGCGCGCAGGGGTCGTAAATGGCTTTGTTTTGGGTGGAATGTTCGGGGTTTACCCGGATGCCGCATATCTTGCCGTGGGCTACGGACTTAAACCGCTGCCATTGGTCAAAGGAATTAAAGACGATATGGTCCGCCACTTTGAGAATGCCCGACATATCCTTATCCGAATACGCCGGCGAATACACATGGTTTTCGCCGCGAAAATATTTGTGGGCAAGCATGGCCTCATGGAAGCCGGAAGCGCAGGTGCCGTCCAGATAGCGGCTTATGGTGGGATACAGCGCGTACATAGAAAAAGCCTTTTGCGCCAGCAATATCTTGCAGCCCGCTTCGCGTTTTACCCTCGCCAAAATTTCCAGGTTTTTAATAATCAGGCTTTCGTCTACGATGAAATATGGCGTATCCAGTGTGTTTATGTTGAAATTTATCATGGCTTTCACCTCAATATGCTTCAAAAATGCTCATCAACTCGTCCAATGGAATGCTGGCAAGATGAAAAAACGAAACCAACCTAACAACCCTGTCATCCATATTGACAAAATAGCGGGTGCTTGTGTGTAGGTGGGTATCTTCCCAATATACCACAAACAGATGCCAATCCAGCGCGCCTAATTGGACTATACCCTCATATGTGGCATATTGCCCGATATGTTCCTTTATAAAATCCGACGCTGAAAGCTGTGAAAATTCGTCACCGACGTAAATAGTCTCCATCCTGATAGTTTCGCCAACCATATTGCCGCCGATAACCCAAAGGTCAACATTATCGGGGCGAAAATCTGGATGCACAGGCTGCCAGCCCCTTTGTAAATCAACACGCAAGCCAAAAAGTGGGCTGGCAAAGGTGCCGTTGTCCCAATAAACTTGTTCCGAAAGATAGCTGTGCGTGGGCGTGGATGCAGTAGCACAAGAGGCAAGCATCATCACAGTAGCAAGCATTATTACAAATAGTCTTTTATTCATGATGCTGCCTTGCCTGAGTTGTGATCGTCACTGTTCTTGTGCCTTCACACCAAACAACATCTGCGCCTGTTGCCTCTGAAACGGCATTAAGGGGCACAAAGATGCGGTTGTTCACCATTTGCGGCGGAGCATCAAGGGTTGTGTGCTCTTCCATCCAAAGGGCAGGAATAGCCCACCCGGTAGTTAAAATTGGGTTTCCAATCTGCATTTCGATTAAAAGGTCAAATACAAATCGCGTTTCCTCCGTAGGATGGTCTCCTGCTATACGATAAGCGTATATTTTTTGCGTTTCGCCATCCCATTCAACCCTAAATCCCAGTGCCTCAAAAATTGCCCTCATCGGCACAAGTGGGTGGTTATCTATGATTTGCGGCGGGGCGTCAAGCTCTATTCTTTCGCCGTTAAGGTATACGCTAATTTCCGGCTGTTCAGCCGCCGTTAGGCCGCCGACTAGTCCGGCAAACATCGCCGCGCATAACACGATACCAATTATCTTTTTCATGGAAGTTATCTCCAATCCGCCGCCTAATATGGCCTAAAATACTCTAGGGTATCATATGGGCTGCCGATGCTGCCAAAATGGCTTATTATAACGCTTCGCACAAATCTGCCGTCCACGTTTACAAAATACAAATTATACACGTTTTCGTGCCTAAATGGATAGGAAAACATTGCGAAATACCAGTCTTGCGCGCCAATGGTGGTTGTATCCGTAAAAATTGTAACATCTGTCGTGTCAGGCAAATCCATTTCTTCTACCATATTTTCCAGAAATTGCAGGGCCGTCATGCCTATTTCATCGTCGGAAAGCCGTCCCAAGCGCAAAGTAATGCCTCTGGTGCCCCTGTCGCCGCCGGCCGTCATGTCGATAAGCCCCGATGCTTCCAGCGCCTCATAGGCATCGGGCGTCACTTCGCCGCCTTGGGGTATTTGCGCGTATTCCAAATCTGCATCGGCAAACATGGCAACAATTTCATCGTCGCTTCGGGCATTCCAGCCATCGGGCAAATCAAATCTCACGCCAAAATATGGGCTGACAAAGGTGTTGTCTTCCCAAAAACCGCGGGTGGGCGTGATATGCACCTCCGGCGTCGCTTCCGGCGCGGTGTCGCATGAGGCAAATATCGCCAACCCTATTGATACAATAAGTATTGCAAATAATCTCTTCTTCATAAGCCACCAATCCGCCTAATAGGCCTCAAAATAATTTAAAAATTCATCTATTGCCTCAATATCATGATAATTAATTGATATTGTTTTAGAAAATCTGCCATCTGCCCTAACAAACATAAGGGCGTTGTGCGGATGCCCATTTTCATCATAAATACGGCTGTCCGCAGGATGCCAATAATAGGTGCCAATGGGCACAGAGCCTTCTTTTATGGTAAACATCCATTCTTCAACATCATCGGCCTGTGCAGCAATGTTTTGAAGCAGGTAGGTTTCAGAAAGAGGCAATTCCCCGGGAAACCATTCTATCCACATCATCACACCCTGGATAGCCATATACGAAGAGCCGCTAACGGCCATCATATCGTAAAAGAACGCTTCTTCCCCCATATTTTCAAAGACATATTGTGGCACCCGCGCCCCTTCACCAGGAAGCACGCTTTCGTTGGGCAGATGATAGTTAAGCCATGGCTCCGGCACAATATGCCAGCTTTCGGGCAGGTTAAGCCTTATGCCAAAATATTCGCTTATGAAGGTATTACCATCCCAAAAGCCTCGTGTGGGTGTGGTGTACGCTTCCGGCGTCGCTTCCGGTGTTACTTCCGGTGTGGTGTCGCATGAGGCAAATATCGCCAACCCTATCACTATCGTAAACATCACAAATAATCTCTTTTTCATAAGCCACCAATCCACCTAATAGGCCTCAAAATAATTCAAAAATTCATCTACTGCCTCAATGTCGTGATAAGAAATTCCTATAAATTTGGCAAACCTGCCGTCAACCCTGGCAAACATTAGTGCGGTGACAAGATGCCCATCTGCACCGTAAATGCGGCTTTCAGCCGAATGCCAATAATAAGTACCAATGCGCGTTATGCCCTCATTTATAATAATCTCCCATTCTTCAACATCTTGGGCTTCTGCCGCAAGCCCTTGAAGCAGGCTTGCTTCAGAAAGGGGCCAATCTCCGGGAAACCATTCAATCCACATCAAAGTGCCCTGAATAGTCGTAAACAAAGAGCCGCTAGTAGCTATCATATCGTAGAAAAATGCTTCTTGCCCCAAATCTTCAAAGACATCTTGTGGTATCCGCGCCCCTTCGGGAACAGGCATCACATCTCTGTCGGGCAAAAGCGCGGCAAGCTCGCTTTCTGTCATAACGGTCCAGCTTTCGGGAAGGTTAAATCTCAAGCCAAAATATTCGCTTGTGAAGGTATCTCCGTCCCAAAAGCCGCGGATGGGCGTGGTGTGTGCTTCCGGCGCGATGTTGCATGACGCAAGCATCATCGCCGCCACTATCATAAATATTGCAAGCAACTTCTTCATAGGTCTCCTAGTCTACCAAAACGGGGTTGAAATCCTCTTTCCATGGCAAGCCCCACACATTAAGCGCCTCCATAAAGGGATCCGGATTTTGTTCTTCCACGTTAAATACGCCGGCACCGCCCCAGCGGCCGTCCATCAGCAGCATGGCGCCTATCATGGCCGGCACGCCTGTGGTGTAAGAAATAGCCTGAGAGCCCACTTCGCGGTAGCACTCTTGATGGTCACAAATATTGTACAGATAGTATGTTTTTGGCTTGCCATCCTTGATGCCTTGGAAAATGCAGCCTATATTGGTTTTGCCTACGGTACGCGGCCCAAGAGAGGCTGGGTCTGGCAAAATAGCTTGCAAAAATTGCAGCGGTATGATGTCTTGGCCTTTGAAGTTTATAGGCTCTATAGACGTCATGCCAACGCCTTCCAGCACCCGCAGGTGCGTTAGGTATTTTTCACCAAATGTCATGAAAAAGCGTATGCGCTTGATGCCGTTGATGTTTTTCGCAAGGGACTCCAGCTCTTCATGATACAGCAGGTACATGTCTTTTTGGCCAATCTCTTTAAAATCATAAACGCGCTTTATCTCCAGCGGCTCTGTTTCTATCCATTGGCCTTTTTCCCAATATTTGCCTTTGGAAGTAATTTCCCGGATATTAATTTCGGGGTTGAAATTGGTGGCGAAGGGATAGCCGTGGTCGCCGCCGTTGGCGTCCAAAATGTCGATATAATGTATCTCGTCAAAATGATGCTTCATGGCGTGGGCCGAAAAAACGCCTGTCACGCCGGGGTCGAAACCACAGCCTAGGATGGCGGTGATGCCTGCCTCTTTAAAACGCTCTTGATATGCCCATTGCCAGCTATATTCAAATTTCGCCGTCTCTTTAGGCTCATAATTGGCGGTGTCAAGATAGTTTGTCTTTGTGGCAAGGCAAGCATCCATAATTGTCAAATCCTGGTATGGCAGGGCCAAATTTATCACCACATCGGGCTTAAAGGCCTCTATCAGGGCGATAACCTCGTCGGTATTATCCGCATCCACCTGCGCCGTGGACACCTTCGTCTTGCTGCCCATCTTGGCAAGCTTGTCCGCCAGCGCATCACAGCGCGACTTTGTGCGGCTTGCAATCATTATTTCGCTAAAAACATCGCTATTTTGGCAGCATTTGTGGGCCGTAACGCTTGCTACGCCGCCCGCGCCAATAATTAAAGCTCTTCCCATAATATACCTCCTGAAAAATCTATTGTAGGGGCGAAATGTTCACCCGTGTTATGTTTATGGATATCTTGGCTGGATTGCTTCGGACTTGGGTTGTATCATAATTCGTCTGCCGTTAGCCTCGCAATGACAATTCAACTGTCGCGGACTTCCAGTAGCAATGTAGCGTCCAACTGTCATTGCGAGGCCAACGGTGGTTGAAGAGCCGGTGTAGCACAGGGCCGAAGCAATCCAGACAACGTCAACATCAACATCCATACACATCGGCCAACTGGATTGCTTCGGACTTGCACTGTATCATAATTCAACTATCGTAGTCCTCGCAATGACGGTTGAACTGTCGTGGACTATCCGGTAGGGATGCAACGTCCAACTGTCATTGCGAGGCCAACGGCAGTTAAAAAGCTAGTACCGCCCAGGGCCGAAGCAATCCAGCTTACGGCAACATCAAAATTTATACACATCGGTTATCTGGATTGCTTCGGACTTGTGCTGTATCCATAATTCAACTGTCGTAGTCCTCGCAATGACAATTGAACTGTCGTGGACATCCCGTAGCAACGTAACGTCCAACTGTCATTGCGAGGCCAACAGCAGTTGAAAAGCCAATGCAGTACAGGGCCGAAGCAATCCAGATAACGTCTGCATCAACATTTATACACATCGGCTAACTGGATTGCTTCGGACTTGTGCTGTATCATAATTTAACCATCGTTGGCCTCGCAATAAACTTGTAAC
>WQVI01000091.1 GCA_009781625.1 Defluviitaleaceae bacterium
AATTTTGCGGAGACTGCTGCAACGAGATATCTTGCGGCTAAGGGCTATCAAATTTTGGTGCAAAATTATAAGGTGCATGGCGGCGAAATTGATATAATTGCTAAGGATGGCGATTATATCGTCTTTATTGAGGTGAAATACCGCAAGCAGCTTGACTATGGACGGCCGGCAGAGGCAATAACTGTAAAGAAGCAGCGCGCGATGATTAAGGCAGCGCGGACATATCTTGCCAAAGAGGGCTTTTATGAGGCAAATTGCCGTTTTGACATAGTAGAGGTTTTTGGGCGAGAGCATCTGGATGTGAATCATATTGAAAATGCGTTTTGGGAGAGCTAGATGAAGAAAAACGAGAAAAACGGCGTAGTTTATTACACATTTGAAAATTTGGATGCCTTGGGCATAGTACGCCATGGCTTTTCTACCCGCATTGGCGGCGTATCTCGCGGGCCCTTTGAGGCCATGAATTTGGGATTTGGCACGGCGGATGACAGGGAAAACATAAAGGAAAATTATCGCCTGTTTTGCGATGCGGTGGGGTTTAGCCCGGAGAATATCGTGATGAGCGGCCAAACACACACCACAAATATCCATAACGTGAATGATGCTTCTGAAAGCGGGCTGAAGGATATTGATGGCCTTGTGACGGACAAGGCGGATATTGTGCTGGTGACGTATTACGCGGATTGCGTGCCTTTGCTGCTTTGCGACCCTGTGAAAAAGGTTATTGCTAATTGTCATGCAGGCTGGCGAGGCACCGCCCACAATATGGCGGGGAAGGCCGTGGAAAAAATGATGACGGATTATGGTTGTAGCCCGCGGGATATAGTTGTTGGCATTGGCCCGTCCATATCTTGCAAGAATTTCGAGGTAGGTCCTGAGGTGGCGGAAGAATTTAAGAATTTGCTTCCTTTTTCTGTAGATTTTATGTATAATAGCAAGTACGTAGAAAATAAATTTCATATAGACCTTTGGGGCATAAACCGTCAGAGCTTTATTGGGGCAGGTTTGCGCGAAAGCAATATCGAAACGGCGGGGATGTGTACATTTGATGAGGAGGCACTTTTTTATTCGCATAGGCGAAGTGGGGGACAAAGGGGCAGCTTGGCTGCGTTTATAGCTATATAGAAATGGGGTAAGGTATGAAAAGGCTGATAGTGGCAGTGGGGGAAGGCAGCATAGCAGAAGAATTAGGCATAGAGGCCGAGGATAGTTTGGTGGGTTTAAACGGCACTGCGACTTTTGATGTTTTTGACTATCATGCGGCTATGGCGGATCCTTCAATTGAGGTGTTGATAGAAAAAGCTACCGGAGAACAATGGCTTTTAGAGGTGGAAAAAGAAGAATTTGAAGATTTGGGCCTTACCTTTGACGATGGGCTTATGGATGAGATGCGCACATGCGCCAACAATTGCGTTTTTTGCTTTATCCATCAAAACCCCAAGGGCGTTATGCGGGATTCTATTTATTTTTGCGATGATGATTATCGAATGTCCCTTATGCATGGCAGCTATGTGACGCTGACCAATATGGACGCGGATGATGTTAACCGCATCATCACCCAGCGCATGTCCCCCATCAATATTTCCGTACATAGCACTGATAAAAACCGGCGTTCGTATATGATGGACAACCGCCGGGCGGGAAAATCTCTTAAATTTTTAAAGCAGCTGGCGGATGGCGGCATTACGATGGGCTTTCAAATTGTGTTGTGCAAGGGCCTGAATGACGGGGATTATCTGGATAGGACGATTGAGGATTTAAGCAAGCTTGTGCCCCATGGCGGCGGCGGTTTTAGCCTGTCCGTGGTGCCTGCGGGGCTGACGAGATATCGCGCGGAAAATGGCTTGGCACATCTGGTGCCTCTAAGTACTTTTGATTGTATGAGCCTGGTTGTGCAGATTGAAGAATGGCAAGAGCGTTTTCTTAAAGAGCTTGGCACGAGATTTGTGTTTTTGGCTGATGAGGTTTATGTAAAGGCGGGTGCGAATTTGCCGTCTTATGATGATTATGAGGATTTTTTACAGCTGGAAAACGGCGTGGGCATGTTGACATCCTTTGCCCATGAATTTAACCGGCATAGGGAAGAGATGAGTCCGCCTGCTGTAAAAATTACTGTGGTAACGGGCAGGGCGGCATATGATTTTATGCGAAACCTTATCCCGCCTGAAATGCAAGTAGATGTAAAAATGATAAGAAACGACTTTTACGGCGAAAACGTTACCGTGGCGGGGCTTTTGACAGGGCAGGACATTATAAAGCAGCTAAAAGGCAAGCCTTTGGGGGACATGCTGGTGCTGCCATCAAGCTGCCTGCGCCATGGCGAAGAAGTGCTGCTGGATGATGTTACAATGGCGGATATCGCAAAAGAGCTTGGCGTAAGGGTTTCTGCGGTGAACCCCACCGGAAAGGACTTTTTAGACTTTTTAGAGGGATGCGTTATATGAGGGCGAAAACCCTTTATCTCTCTGACCTTGACGGGACATTGCTGGGTAGCAACCAGCGGGTTTCCGAATATACGGCCAAAATAGTTAATAGCTTTGTTGAAGGCGGCGGTTGCTTTTCTTACGCCACTGCGCGGTCGGCGGTAACAGCTTCCGAGGTGACAAAAGGCCTAAATACGGAATTTCCTGTTATCTGCTACAATGGGGCTTTTATTTTCGGAAATAAATCGAAAGAGATATTGCTGGAACACTATTTTGACCGGGCAGAAGTGGATTTTATAGCGGACACGCTGGCGCAGCATAATGTGGTGCCTATGGTTTTTGCCTTTATTGATGGCGTTGAGCGGTTTTCATTTATAGAGCGTGATGTTAGCGAAGGTATGCGGCGCTTTTTGGACAGCAGGCAAAATGACCCTCGCCGCCGAGAGGTGCATAGCGCGGACAAACTATATGATGGGAAGGTATTTCTTGTTAATCGTATAGACAATGAGGGGCGGCTTGCGCCCATAAATGAGGTTTTTAAAGGGGACAAGCGCATACATTGCATATATCAAAAAGAGATATATTTTGATGCGCAATGGTGCGAATTGTTGCCCGCAAAGGCAACGAAGGCAACGGCGGCCCTTGAGCTAAAGAAGATGCTGGGTTGTGATAGGCTGGTTGTCTTTGGGGATGCCGAAAACGATATATCGCTGTTTTCTGTGGCGGATGAAAGCTATGCGATGGCTAATGCTATCCCGGTGCTAAAGGAAATGGCTACTGGTGTAATTGATGGTAATGATGATGATGGTGTGGCGAGGTGGCTGGAGAAGAATGTGATGTGAAGTTGTGTGTTGTTAAGGCTGCTGGATTGCTTCGGCCTTGGGGTGTATTGGTTTTTTGACTGCCATTGGCCTCGCAATGACGGTTGGACTGTCGTGGACATCCTGTAGTAATGTAGCGTCTAATTGTTATTAAGACTGTATCGAAATTACTAACGTAAGCCAAGAATTGGTTGGCTGGATTGCTTCGGCCTTGGGGTGTATTGGTTTTTTGACTGCCATTGGCCTCGCAATGACGGTTTGACTGTTGTGGACATCCTGTAGCAATGTGTAGCGTCTAATTGTTATTAAGACTGTATCGAAATTGCTAACGTAAGCCAAGGATTGGTTGGCTGGATTGCTTCGGCCTTGGGGTGTATTGGTTTTTTGACTGCCGTTGGCCTCGCAATGACGGTTTGACTGTCGTGGACATCCTGTAGTAATGTAGCGTCTAATTGTTATTGAGTCTGTATCGAAATTGCTAACGTAAGCCAAGAATTGGTTGGCTGGATTGCTTCGGCCTTGGGGTGTATTGGCTTTTCAGCTGCCGTTGGCCTCGCAATGACAGCTGAACTGTCACGGACTTCCGGTAGCAATACAACGTTCAACTGTATTGACGATTGCGAGGCCAACGGCAAGTCGAAAAAATCAGTGTAGCCCAAGGCCGAAGCAATCCAGCTAACCGGCTTTTGATTCACATTATGGAAAGGGCAATGGATATGCAAAAAGTAAAGCACCGGGGCTTGGTCATTATAGCAATCATAGCAATTGGTTTTATTGCGCTTGGTGCTTATCTGCTGTCGATACATGCGCCGATGCAATCGTTTAGCAATATAAGCGGGCTGGATGTTGGGTTGGGTGCATCTTCTGACAGGGTTATTGAGGCTATGGGCGCGCCCCGCGAGGTTGAAACCATTGAAAGAGACTGCGCAAGTGATTTATTTGTTTTTCATTATGACGGTGTTAGCTTCTTTTTTCGCAACGATAGCAATGAAATTGTCTTTTTTGACATCACAAGCGAGCAGTACAGGCTTGGCGGCCGCGGGATGAGCAGGGTAGGTGTAGGGTCTGAAAGAAGCGAGGTTGAGGCGGATTTTGAGAGGCGGCGGGAAAATTCTCGCTGGCGCGATACTGTGTCCAGATATACTTATCGCGAGATGCAAAGCCCGCACAATGGCATGGATGGCATGGGCTTTGGATATTATTGCCTGAGGCTTTGGGTGTCTGTAGAATTTGAATTTGAAAATGGTATTGTGACAAAAATGAGGATTGGATTTGCCATATAACATGAAAATTTATCGTGCCGTACAACAACCCATAGAGAGAAATGCCCTGCGCCAAAAGCTGGGCGTGGCTTATTTTACGCTGAAAAAACATGCGCAATGGGCCTTTGGCGGCATGAAGTTTGGCAAGATTAGTGACGCGAGGCTTGGGCATGAGCATTTTGCCCATCAAACGCCGCTGCTTAGGCATTTAAAGGGCGTGGACATACGGCTGGAGCAAAACAAGATAACCAATTTGCATATTGCTGCGGCGAAAATGCATGGGGTGATAATAAATCCGGGAGAGGTGCTTTCTTTTTGGCGGCTTATAGGCAAGCCGACCCGGCGCAAGGGATATCTAAATGGTGTAATTTTGCGGCGGGGTGCCTTTGGTGAGGGCCTTGGCGGCGGCTTGTGTCATCTGTCGGGTATGCTTTATTGGGTAACACTGCACACGCCTCTTACGGTGGCGGAGAGGCATCGCCACGGCTACGACACAACGCCGGATAAGCTTTTCGGTAGCGATGCCACTTGCTTTTACAATTACAAGGATTTGATGATTAAAAATGACACCGGGCAGCCCTTTCAGCTGATGTTGGAAGTTGGGGAAAACCATCTGCGGGTGGCGTGGATGTCGGATGCGCCGCCTGATTTTACATATGAGCTGTATCAAAAAGAGCATCTGGTGCATAAGGAAGACTGGGGTGGGTATACCCGGCATAACCACCTACACAGAAGGGCTTTTGACCTAGATGGCGCGCTGGTGGGGGATGAATTTGTGGCGGAAAACCATGCAATTATGATGTACCCGCCGGAAGAAGATGCGTAGTGGCGCAGTGCGCTTAAAATTGGGCATAATCTATTTTAGGACGAAGTGGCCATATTTTGGATGTTAATACTAATCTAAGTTAAAAATCATTGAAAGCTGCCCTGCGAAACTACTTGAATCGCTGTAGATTTCGCAGCTTGCTTTCAATGTTTTTAACGTAAGATTAGTATAAGGTGACAGAGCGGCACCGCCACGGCTATGATGTCTTTCCAAATTCTGGTAGGATGCAATCATTTCAACTAAAGCTGGAAGCTGCGGAAAACCATGCGGTTATGATGTATGCGCCGCTGATTTCGGGCGGTGAGGGTGGTTGATGACGATTGCGTCGACTGGATTGACTATATGCCATCCGTAGGGGCGGCTTGTAGCCGCCCGTTAATGAAATGCCGCGAATGTCGTAGCGTATAGATGTCGCTTTATAAGCGGGCGGCTGTAAGCCGCCCCTACATTAGTATTGAGGTTTTGTTTAAAAGTGCGCCGTGTAGAACATATGTC
>WQVI01000092.1 GCA_009781625.1 Defluviitaleaceae bacterium
CATAAAAAGTATTGCCAAAGAAAGCGCCCCATGTGTCGGAAAGCCAATTGTCAGGCGCGCCGTAACGGACGCCGCCTTGAAAAACCAGCGGAATTTCAGATGGCGCAAGGGTTTCAATGTTCGCCCATTCCCCATCCGACCAGGCATAAAAGCCGCCTGTGTTATAGTCATGAAATCCTTTGGTGCTTTGGAAGATGCTTTGGAAACCGCTTAGAAAGTCAATGGCCATTTGTATTCCGTGAAGACTGATTTGCCGCACCGGCAGGGCGATGGCCGCCAGAGACGGCTCTGTCCAGCCAAATACCATCTCTTTAATATTTTCTTCGGAGACAAAGGCAGGAAACAAATTGTTGTTGCCATCCCAGCCGCGAAAAATGCTGTCATACACAACGTAAAATTCTGCTTGGGTAACTTTTCTGTCGTTTATATACCAGCCGGCTTCCCTTGGAACTTCCTGTTCGTCCCACCATTGATACCAGTCTTCCCATGCCTGCGTCAAAACTGTTTCCCTAACAAGCTTGTTGCCATCAATTGCCATCAATGTGTATGAAACCGCGTCCGGGATGCTTGGATGGCGCAAAGTATTGGCCAGTATAATTCCTGGGGCACCCTTTGGGTTGGCATATGCCATGGCATAATAGAGGAAGAAACCGCCTTCTATTGGTATAACCTCGCCATCCCGATAAGTATATATTGCTTCCGGATTAAAGCCTGCCGCAAGATAAAAAATCATTAACTCCGGAATGCCGTCTTTGTCAATGTCATATAGGATAAAGTATCGCCGCGCATCATAAAGCCAATAAGTTGGTGATGGCTTCTCCGAATATTCCAGCAGCAATGCCGCATATGTTTCTTGCCACGATAAGCCTTGCGGAGCAGGCGTCGGAGCGGGAGAGGGCGCAGGAATAGGAGTAGATTCAATCATTTCAATTTCAATTTCCGCTTCCGGCTGATATTCTGATTGCCCATCACAGGCCGCCAGCACCAACATAACAAGCAACACAACGCTTTTTGCAATTACTTTTCTCATGGAGCATCGCCTCCTGCCAGCAGTTTGATGATTTCGTTTTGTAAGCCAATTAAGGGCTGAATTTGGACAAAATGGGGGTGATTTTCGTTAAACCAGATGGATAATGCCTCTCCGCCATCGTAAAAATCATAAAATATTGGCTCTATTTCCATGCTGTTTTCCGTTAGCCTGAAATTATAAGCCCTTGGTGTGGTGTGGCCGTCGGAGGCAGCGAAAATTAGTTTCTCGCCCGATTGGGTTAGGTAGATGTAGGAAAGCATGGCAAAACCATGATGTCCCCAAGTGCGCACAGGTATATATCCAACTTCCCTGTAGGCTCCATCTATAAACCTGTATAGGACAAAAGGCCCATGAAATGCCATTCCCCATCCCTGCCCATCGACAATTGACGTAAAATTTACGCCTCTTCCCACAAATTCGATAACAATATCAGGTATGCCGCTGCCGTCAAAATCGAATAGAGTAAAACTTTCGGCAATAGTGCCAAAATATGGGTTGGAAGCTTCGCGTATAAAGGGTACATCGGTTATCAGGCTTCCGTCTGCACTGTAAAAGCTGTTGCCGAAAAATATCCCCCAGCTGTCCGAGTACCAATCGCTGGGAACATCTTTATGGCGAAGGCCGCTTTGGAAAACTAATGGCACATCGCTTGGCGATAGGGTGGAAATCTCCACTAAGCCATCCTGGGTCCAAGCATAAAAGCCGCCTGTGTTAGAATCGCGCAGCCCAAGGCCTTGAAAAATACTTGGGAAGTCGCTTAGAAAGTCTATGGCCGCTTGCTTGCCGAAAGAGCTTATCTGCTGAACAATCGGTGCGACGGACAGTATAGGTTCCCACGCAAGGTCTACAAATCTGGGCTCGTCCATCTCTAACATCGGGAAGTATCCCCATATCCCGTATTTCATCAGCAGAGCGACATATTCCTCTTCTGTAATGCTAACCTCTTCACCATCAATATATCTGGCACGATAAAAACCGTAAATGTAGGGATATTCGCCGCATTCGCTGTATCTCCACCAATGGCCATGGGTTATCAACCTATCTCGCATAAATAAATGCCCGTTTTCGTCTAAGCCGTAAATAGTCTCGGCACCGTGGCTCATGCGCCCCCACATGTGTTGAATGATATAGTTGTCGTAAACATCAGTCGTCAAAGCCAGGCCATCGTGCCATCCCACTTGGATGAGGGATACCGGCTGGCCATCTTGCAAAGTATAAATACCGGAAATCGCACCATTTGCACCTATAAATAATTCCGGAATACCATCGCCGTTTAAATCATGGAAAACATACAAAATTGATGGCCTATCCCACCCGATGGGGTCTGCGCGCCTGGTTGAATAGTAGCTCACTACTGCAATAATGGAGCGCTCCATCAAGTCTTCGGCAAGCAATGTAAAGTCGCTTAGTTCAAATTTCGCATAGGCATTAAGGATGGTGGCATATGCCTCATGCCATGATGAAGCTTGTCTAACAGGCCTTATAGGCTCTGGAATGGACTGCGGTTCTATTGTTTTAACTTCAATTGGATCTAAAAGGGGTTCATATTTAAGCGGTGCCGGAATATAAGGTTCCTGACAATATGAAGACTGGCTACTGCAAGCCGCCGAAATCACAACAACAAGCAAAATTATGATTTTGATAAAATAGTTCTTCATGCGTAATCCCCTAATCCTAGTTTATTCTAGGGCCTGTTCCCACTATAAGAAAATGTAGATTTGTGAGGCGATTTTTCGCCAATCAAGGAGCTGAGGACGACACGTGCCTAAAGGCACGTTAGGACGAAGCGACGCGGAGTGGCGGAAATATCGACCGCAAATGTGCGTTTTCGTTAGTGGGAACAGGCCCTAAACCGCAAATCCACACCAACCCAGTCAGGGCTTCGCAATAAATGCATAATGTAGACGGCTTTTTCTTGTTCGTTGTTAATAGTTGTAACTTCCACGCCCAAGCCCCAATGGCCATATGATTTTCGTATCTCTGCTACATGAAGGTCTGTATTTCTGCTTACTGCCGGAAAATTTTCATGGAAAATACGATTAGACCCAAATTGGGTTAAATCAATATACGAACCACCTTCAAAAAACATTTCATCTGCATAATCACCGACAACAATATCCCAAAAGTGAGCAAGAATTTGGCTGACGTGGTTATTTCCGCTTATGCCGTCTTGCCCCTGCAAGGTTTCCCTAAAGGCGACAACATCCCCATTTTCAACGGCCTCAAAATGCCTGAAAATTAAATCGACGGTTTCATCGTCAACCCTAACATCCACCCTTGTGCCATTTGGTAAAGTGATAAATTCTGTAGGTAGCTCGCCATTTTGCCACGCTATTGCCTCAACAATCACAGCCGTGTCCTCTACGCCCTTGTCAAACTCAAGGATGGTGTAGTTATTTATTCGTATGGTTATATCATCAAACCTTGCACCTCTGTTATTTTCCTCGGTGTAGTGCGGCACGCCCAGCATTGCCAATAAATCTTCCTCATTTTCTATATGAAACCAGGCACCACCACCCCGGCCATTTACCATCATAGGAAACCTGCTTCTGTATAGTTCGTGGGCGATAAAGTCATGCTTTAATATGCCGCTTCGCCACTCCGAGCCCCATAGCACCAAATCTCCCCGCACAACAATTTCGCCCGAAAATTCAGCCATACCTTGGCTGGCGTAAAATTCATTGTTTTTGGTTAGCATTATTGCAGGCGAAAGGCTCTCCAAAGTCAAGCCAAGAAATTTGTCGCCTTCCCTCAACTTTACAGGTTCGATGGTCTCATTTCCATTAGTCGCAATGATAAAATCTGTATATTCCCATCCAAAAATATCCTGGTCGTCGTCTTTCTCCGTTTCAGCTTCAATATTGGGATAATGCTCGGGCTGGCTGTTGCAAGCCGCTAAAAGCAACATAACAAACGCCAATAAAATTTGGATTATCTTGTTTTTCATGCTTCACACCCCTTGCGCTTCAATTATCAAAATTTGCCCATCATAAACGATAAAATTAAAGCCCAGCCACCATAAGTATGGAGATAGCGGCATATAAAGCTCATCGCCCAGATATTCATGTTGAAAAATCATGAAAACAACTTCACCGTATGCATCTATCACGAAGTATGCATATTCTGCCCGGAGCATAGGATGCCCCAATGTTTCATGTACATTAAGCCACTGCACGCTATCACCCATAATCTGCGCAAAAGGCTCTATGGGCAGCATAATTTGGAAATGTTCTCTAGAAGAGACAGCGGGCGTTATCGGCTTTATCGTGCCGTCTACCACAACAGCCAGCGCGGCCACTTCTTCGGGTGTCATTGGATGCTCATCCCAGTCAAAGGGAAGCCACGGGCCATATGGAAGAAAATATTCGATGTAAATATCTATCCTGTCTTCAAAGAGCCAAGTGCGGACAAAGGGAGCGGATCTCATAGATGCCAGTGACACATAGATAACGCCGCCCACAATGATGGGTGGGGTATCCAGGGGACGCGACCAACCAATGCCGCTAACCGATGCCCTGCCAACCTTCCAATGGCTGTTTTCAGAGCCCGCACCGCCGCCGCCAAACCTTAGGCCGCCGTCCGGTTGCAGCATGGCGTAATTACCAAACCCTATCCCTGCCATAAATATGGGGCGAAAGGGCACCATTATTGTAATGCCATCCGCCGCGAGAAGGGGAAAAGGCCCTTCGATTTTTATGCCGTTTGCAAATATGGGCAGGTGTATTGTCTCAAAGTCAGCGGCAGGGAAAATATAGTCTGTGACGGTAAGGGTTATGTGATCCGGCAAGTCGTCATAATCCCAAAACACCCATCGTGAAAGGGGCAGGTCGTAATAAAGGGCAACGGCACGTATGGCCGTGACTGTGCCGTCAGCCATGGCCTCATGCACAACGGCAACTGCTTTATCGGCAAGATTGAACCACAGGCGGTTCGCCGACCATTGAGCTAATTGCACATCAAGAAAAGCAATTTCTGTTTCATCATCAACCATAAAAGCAAAAGAACCATCCACATTAACATAAGTGTCACCTTGTTGCCTAAACCAGCAAACCGTAACATCCTGCTCGGCTGGCATTCCGGCTATAATGACAGAGGCTATGTATGCCGGTACGTCGGCGGTAAATGACGGAGAATTTGCCGGGATATAAGCCTTTACGGCCATGCCTGCCACCGGCATCGTACCAAAGAGAAACGCCGTCTGATGCACCCCGATAATGGCGGCGGGGCTGCCATCCTCTTTTTCTATGTCAATGCGAAACCAGTCCACATACCACGGAACCACACCGTTTTCATCTACAGGGCCTTCAACGTCAATAATCACACCTTCTACCGCAATAAAATGCGGCGGCAAAATAGACAGGGGCTCCGGCGTTGGACTTGGGCTTGGCGTTGGTTCAGCCACATCAACAATTAAATAGGTATTTTCTTCTGCCTGACCACCACAAGCCACCAAGAAAATTATGGAAAACAAGCATA
>WQVI01000093.1 GCA_009781625.1 Defluviitaleaceae bacterium
CTTTATGCGGTTTTGGCGTTGCCTTTGCTGTCCTTGGTGCTTACATTTGTGTCGCGCCGCCGCTTTACCGTGGAAGAGCGCATAACGCAGGACAACATCATCAAAGGCGAAACGGTGCAATATGTCTTCAATGTGCGAAACAACAGCTTTTTGCCGTACACGTCAGTGCGTGTGCGTTTTAAGGCCAATTCTTCCGCTGTTACAGCAGACTTTACAGACCAATTTTTCGCCATATGGCCGTACAAAAATCATGAGCTAACTTTTAATCTATCTGCCAAATATCGCGGAAACTACGAGATAGGCGTCCTAAACATCATGGTTTATGACTTTTTGGGCCTGTTTAGCTTCGAGCAAAAGCATAAGCATACATTTTTCCTTACTGTGCGCCCCAGGGTGCTTGATATCATGCCTCTGCCGCTTTCCAAGGCGGACAGCGGCACCGAAAATGTAAAAAACTTTACCGCAGAAGAAGATTACGCTTTAATTTCTGACTTGCGCAAATACCAGCCCACTGATGGTTACAAAAAAATTCATTGGAAGGCATCCGCTAAGAGAAATGAGCTTGTAAGCAAAAATTATCAAAACACAAAGCGTAATTCTGTGGCGTTGCTGGTGGATAATTCGTTGATAGAAGCCGGCATACGGGGCGGAGATGCTGCGGCCGCTATGGAAGATTTGATGATGGAAGCTTATGTTTCTGCTTTGTCTTATTGTATCAAGAGCGGATATGTGTCCTCGCTGTTTTTCATGGGGGACGAGCAACACGAGGGTGCCATTGGCAACTTTGAATATCTTTACACTATCGCCTCAAAAATAAACTTTGGCGATGCCCATAGCAACTTTGACGCATATATTGTCAATTATTCCAAGATGCAAGCCGACGCTGAAAATGTTATAATATTTGTGCAGGAGATAAATGACGCTGTGTTTGCCACTGCCCAAACCCTGCATGTTTTTGGCAACAACATCATAATTTTTTATTTTAAAGACCCTCATACAGATGAAACCGCAAAAATTACGCGTTTTAGCGAAATGAACATACATTGCTTGGACTTTCGTCAGATTGTTAACTTATAAAGGAGGCGCCATATGGCTGATGTGACAAAAAAAAGTGGCTTTGGGGCCCGCTTCACCTGGATGGATACGATATTTTTGCTCACCGTGGGCACACTTTTGGTGTGGTCTTTATCCATGGCCATTATTAGCGGCACAGAGCTTGTTTTCGCCCCATTTGCCACGCTGTTAAGGATATTTCTTATCCTCGCGGCTTTAAGAGTTATTTTTTTAAACAAGTTTACCCTGATATTTACAGGGGCCGTTATCGTCATAACTCTCCTTATATTGGCTTTTGATGCCTTGCTTTTCACGCCCGACCCCTACATCGAGGCAGTGCAAATGCCCATCTTCCAAGAGATTATTAGCTTCATTTCCCTCACAATTGGATATGCCACAGGCTTTGAATTTTACGACCCTGCCTATGACGCGGCCATCCAATGGGCGCTTAATATAGGCCTAGCCATCTTTGTCTTTGTTTTTGGCTTCTTTTGGTTTAACTTCTTCGCAATTTTGTCCACTGTGCTAATTTTTGGCCTTGTGCTAAGCTCTGGCTTCTTTTTCTATACAACATCCTTCTACGTCTTCATTTTTGGCATAATTTCTTATCTTATAAAGCATCTCAACACACAAAGCATAAGGGATGGGCGCAAAAATTCGCCTTTTGCCCTTTATGCCCTGCCTTTTACGGCTATGTGCCTAACCCTGGCCATCGCCGTGCCTACGCCGCAAGCAGGCGCCGCTGAAGATTTTACAGAAAACTTCATCAGGCAACCTTTTGTCAACCTAAACAATACACTACACGCCGCTTTTCATCCGAGGCATTTTAGCTTATCGCAAACAGGCTTTGGCATGGGCAGTACACGCCAGCTTGGCGGAAATGTAACAGCAAATTATGATATGTTTATGCGCATAAACCACCCAGGCCCTATATATCTTACGGGAAATGTTTTTGACAGATACACGGGATTTTCATGGATAAACAGCTTTGACGATGAAGGCTACATACTTGATTTTAGCGAAATGACGCCAAACTTAGAGGCCTTCGAGCGCCTTTCTTCGCCACTAACCATGTGGGCCAATGCTGACTTTTTTGACTTTTACTTCGACGCTGCAGAGCATTACGAAGAGCGCAGGCGCCTTTGGGATGTGGGTATCGCCACCTTTGGCATCACATGGCAAGTTGCAAATCCAAGGCCGCTATCTCCCCGAAATATTACAGACCGTGTAATGTCTGTAAGTATTGATGAAGGTACCCTTCTTGTAGAACACGACTTTCGTAAGTTTACCGTCTTTACAACGGGCATGGTAACGGGCATTGTGCCGCCGGAAGATGACATAAATTTTGTACGCGATGCAAATGGCTCTGTGCAGGCTGATGCCTTGATGGCGCGCGGCGCGCGGTATACGATACGATATGGCACACTGTCATCCAGCATAAGCCAAGCAGAAGTTTTAAATGCAAGCAGGCAAGGCATTTTACGTGATGTGTATAGCAATCTTGCAACAGCCGAAGCTAATGGATTTAACATGGATGTATTGCAATTTAATCACAATGGTGTCAGCATAAGCTATGATGACCTTTTGCGATATTACCTCATTCCTCGTTCAGAGCATATATCAGAAGTTTACACGGCACTGCCGGCCCACTTCCCTGAAAGGGTAGCCGAATTGGCTCAGTATGTAGTAAGCCAAGCCGGTGCTGAGACAAATTTAGAAAAAGCTATTGTTTTAGAAGACTTTTTGCGCAACAGCGACAATTTTGGATACAGCCTAATGCCGGGCGCCACCCCCATATACAGGGATTTTGTAGACTTTTTCCTTTTTGACCTACGCATAGGCTATTGCACATATTTTGCATCTGCCTTTGTCACTATGGCTCGTTCTTTGGGCTTGCCAACCCGCTATGTTGAAGGTTTTATCGTAACAGGTGACGCTGATAGCAATGGCTATCTTGCCGTTATAAACCGCCAGGGCCACGCCTGGGCAGAGGTGTATTTTGAAGGCTTCGGCTGGCACCGTTTCGACCCCACACCAGCAGCAGCTATTTTTGCATGGCCCGACGCATATCAAAATGTGTTTGTTCATGACCATTGGGACGAAATGATGGATCTGATGTTTTGGGATGACGAGGCATATTGGCACGGCCCCTTTCCGCAAGAATTAGAAGGAGTGGGCCTGGGTCAGGCACCTTTAATGATAGATGATGCCACGGACTTTAACATGGGTCTTGGCCAAATTATAATTACATCTTTGATGATAACAGTGGCGCTTACCATGGCCATCCTTGGCGCACGTGCGCTGGCTGTTGTAACCAAGGGCAAGGCCATTTCCAAAAAATGCAATAACGAAGCCACAGTGGCGTATTTCCATCAAGTGCTGCGTTATATGCGTCTTTTCCGCTTTGAAATTGAAGAGCACGAGACGGCTATGGTTTTTGCAGAGCGTGTAGGCAAGCGCATAGGTTTTGAAAACGATAAAATTCTTATGACAGATTTGGCTGACATCTTCGCGCGCGCGCGTTATTGCTACGGTGAAGTGAATGCCGCAGACAGGCAGCGCATGGAAGATGCCGTAAGAAGCTTGGATAAAAGGCTGCTTGGATACATGGGATGGAAAAAATACGTTCTTTACAAATATATAAGGCGTGAGACATGATGAAAGCAGCATTTATAGCCGTTTAACTTGAAAAGACATACAAGAAAACGCAGGATTTTTTCACAAATGCAAGGAAGCGACGACGCCGTGTGCCTAAAGGCACACAAGGAGAAGCTGATGAAGCAGTTGTGAAAAAAGACAAGTTTTGTTGTGTGGATTTTTAAGTTAAACGGCTATATTTAATTTTGACGGTATTTTATCCATAATTGCAATAAAATACAAAAATGCCTTCGCTTTTTCTAAGAGAAGGCATTTTTTATGTGTTTTTGTTGCTCTTTACACGATAAATTCTTTAAAGTCTTCCAAAACTTTATCAACAGAAGCTTCGGCATGTATTGACAACTTCAAAGGCTTGCTTAAATCCAGGCTGAAAATGCCCATGATAGATTTTGCGTCAATTATGTACCTGTCAGAGATTATGTCAAAATCACCTTCATATTGCGAAATTTGATTTACAAATTTCCGCACTTTTTCAATAGTATCAAGTAAAATTGTCACAGTTTTCATATTTTCTTACCTCCTATATCATCTTAACTATATGATAACCTTTTGTGCAATACATGTCAAGGGCATGTTTAAAAATTAACCCAGATTTGACATTGTCAAATCTGGGTTAAAATTTTGCTAGATATCCCGTCCTACTACATGGTTGCTGCGGTCTAGGCGTTCGTAAAAAATTATAGCATAGAGGCCAGAAAGGCCTATCAGCGCATAGATAACCCTACTTATCCATGCGCTTGCGCCACCAAATATGGCTGCAACAAGGTCGAATTGAAAAAACCCTACCAAGCCCCAGTTTATTGCGCCTAAAATAACCAAGGTAAGACAAGTCCACGCTAAAAATCTATTGTCCACATCTTCCCCTCCTTCAATAAAGCTTTTCAATGCTTCATACTTATTGTTTCTTGAAGGGAATTTTATATGTGTGGTATAATTTTCTCAGGCTGTGGCATCAAATTATTTTCATCATTTTCAAAAATGTGCGATATTTATTTTTTTCATCATCAGGCATGGAAGATAGCGTTTCTTCTATAATTAGGCTTTTCTCTTCGTCTGTAAAAACCCTATCCTTTGGCAGCCTTCGTTGAAATTCAGCTAAAATAGGCACCATTTCTGTTATGCTCTTGCCTCTTATTTTCTCCAAAAATTCGTCTAGCAATGCAGTCATTTCGGGGTCTAATACTACATTATTTATTTCCATTCTGCCATCTCCTTAAAGTTTTCCATGCTTGATATCACATCCTGCATCTCCATAACCTGCACCATAGTTTTAAGGTTTTTTTGCCTATCTTCATTTAGATGCGGCAACACGGCATTTATCAAATTTTGCCGCCATTGCGGGTTTTGTGCCATCTTGCCTGCATTTTCAGCCATATCATAAAATTTGCAAATTTCTTTAATTTCCATCATCTTCACCATGATGGCCAGTTTTTTTTGATGCTCGAAACTAATATGCGGTATTGCCGCCGACAATGCCGCCAGCGTAGCGCTCTTCTCATTTCGCATAGCCAACCACCTCTTGAAAGTATATTCGCTTTTAGAGAATTTAGAAGCGCAGGTGCTTCTCTGGCCAACAAAAAAACCCCGCAAAATAAACGGGGATACTTATCGGATCAATATTTATCAAACCCTCAAAACCAAACACGAGAAACCCAATCCAACCCAATAACATCACATATCATTCTTCCATTTCATCTCTCATTCCACATCTAGCCCCTAGTCTCTTTACTTATCTAGTCTCTAGAATACGA
>WQVI01000094.1 GCA_009781625.1 Defluviitaleaceae bacterium
CATATCACTTCATCATAGGCTGCGCCGCCCTCAATAAGCTCTGCAAGCTTGCTTGTGGCAAAGCCCCGGCCGCCATAGCTTCCATCGTCCGTCATTATGTAAACTTCGCTGCTAACCGCCGTCATTTCCTCTTCCAAAATCACAAATTGGGCGCCTTTGAAGCTGGCAATAATATCAACATAGGTGCCTTGCACATGATATGCTTTTGCAATAGGCAGGGCCGCAGCGCATCCCACGCCGCCGCCTATCACACAAACCCTTTTCGCCTCAACCTCTATGTGACTTGGCTGGCCCAGCGGTCCTGCAAAGTCTTGTATAAAGCCCCCCTCTTCAAGGGTGTTTAACATGGATGTGCTTGCCCCCACCGTATCAAAAGCAATAGTAACGGCAGCGTCATCCACATCAGCAATTGTCAGCGGCACCCTCTCGCCAAATCCATCTATCCTAAAAATGATAAATTGTCCCGCCAGGGCCTTTTTTGCCACATGGGGTGCTTCTATCTTCATCAAGGTTGTTGTATCGCTTAACTTTTTCTTTAGCAAAATTTTATACATGCTTCGCCTCCTTGCCCGTTTTGATATCGTGTAACGCCGCTTGCAAAGGAAATGTATATTGAATAAAGTTTACCCGTTGAAATAAACTGTGCAGGGATGGCCTAAGCATCAAAAAATCTTCCTTGCACAGGGGTATGCTTACAGCGCATGTTAATGATGCGTAGTCGATAGCCATATCATCCACCGAAGCTTCCGCCCAATCTATTATGCCGGTAATATCGCCGCTTTCAGGATTGCATAAAATATTTGAAGCCCCTAAATCTCCATGTATCGCACAGTTATCATGGATTTGTGCGCCGCATAAATACGTTTTAAAGTGCAAATCAATATCCCGTTTTGCTTCATCTTCAATAAGCGGATACAACAATGTCTGGATTTCATTATACATGTCTTCAAAATTCGTTTTATTTTCGTACATCACATCCAAGGGAGAAATGGCATGAATTTCATCAAGCAACGACATTAGCTGCTTCGATTGCTTTTGCCTATGCAGGGCGTATATTTCCTTTGACAATGGAACGCCCTTAATCAAATTATAAGTGCAATACGCCTCTCCAATTGGGCCATCCAAAGATGTGCTCTTATATTCAGGCACACTAACGGATAGTCTCTTGGAAATATAATCCGTAATTTTTATTTCAGCTTTCAGCCGCCGCAAAGCAACCTGGCTTTTGGGAAATTTGAAAACAACCCCACTACCGTCGGTTAAAACGACGCTATTATCGCCTTCCCCTAAAATGTAAAGCAAATTTTCCTGTATTCCCAATATATTGGCCCATGTGGATAAATTCATAAATCACCTTGAAATTATTTAGTTTTTTACACTGTAATAGTATACCACAAATTTGCATCGCTTGCAAAATTGATTAAGTTGTTATAAAATATTTCTATCGGTTTATTGTACAGGGGGTATCGCTATGGTTAAGGGCATAAGCCACATCACATTCATCGTCAAGGATTTACAGCGTGCGTCCCTGTTTTTTACAAAAATTTTTGGGGCAAAAGAGGTTTATTCAAGTTCGACGATAAAATATTTTCTTATAAATGATTTGTGGATTGCATTAAACATAGGCGAGCCCCTGTTAGAGCGAACCTATAACCACATTGCCTTTCAAGTTCAAGAGGACGAAATTGATAGCTACATCACTTGTATAAAGGAAGTTGGGGCAGAAATAAGGCCTGACAGGCCAAACCGTAAAGCTGGCGAGGGTCGGTCTGTATATTTTTATGATTTTGACGGCCATCTTTTCGAGCTGCATACCGGCACTCTTTCGGAAAGGTTGGCTCATTATTTAATTACAAACCAAGAGAGGGGATAAAATTATGGAAAAGAAGATCATTTCGACAGAAAACGCGCCAAAGGCAATTGGGCCGTATTCGCAAGGCATTATGTTTGAGGGCCTTGTTTTCACATCGGGACAGCTTCCGCTGGACCCTTCCACAGGAAAGCTTGTGGAAGGCGACGTAAAGGTTGCAACAGCCCAGGTGATAAGAAATGTCCAGGCAATTTTGCATGAAGCGGGCTCGTCTTTGGATAAGGTGCTAAAGGCCACCGTATATCTAAAGGACATGGGCGATTTTGCCGCCATGAATGAAGTGTACACAGAATTTTTCGGCGCAAACCCGCCGGCAAGGACGTGTTTTCAGGTGGCGAAGCTGCCTATGGATGCGATAGTGGAAATTGAAGTTGTGGCAAGTAAATAAAAAGCGCGCCGGCTAAAGTCAGTAATCATCCGTATAGCCGCCGGACTTTAGTCCGCAAGCCGCTGTCGGCTTTAGCCGACGAGGCACCCCCAAAGTACCCGCTCATTCCATCGGCATATTATCAATTTCCACCGCACGTTTATAACACCTATCCCCGCATGGCTCAACTTCCATGCGGTTTTTATTTAGAAATTTTACAATGCTGTATGTGTCAACCCAAATTTGATTTCTGCCGTCTTTTTGCGATTCGTCAAATATTATTTGCAGGCCAAAATGCAGATGGGGCACCTTTATATTGCTTACGTTTTCGCGGCGCGAATAGCCCGTTGCACCAAGATAGCCGATAACATCCCCGGCGGCAACCTCATTGCCTATCTCAAGGCCCTCGGCATAAGGTGTGTCTTTCCTTAGATGCGCATAATAATAATATCGTTTGCCGCAAAAGCTTCTTATGCCTATGCGCCAGCCGCCATATTGGTTCCAGCCTAATGCTTCCACCACGCCGCCTTCCACGGCAATGATAGGCGCGCCAACGTTGCCAAACATATCATGCCCCAAATGCGGCCTGCTGTAGCCATAGTTTCGCGGATTTCCAAAGTCATCAGAATGTGAAAAGCCAAAGCCCTTTGCCATGGGCGAAAAAACCTTTAGGCCATATTGCCTTTCGCCGGTCTCTACAATTTCGTATTCTCCCATAAAACCGCCCAACACCGCCTGATATCTCAATAAGTAAGATTCATACAGCTTCATGTCTTCCGTAATTTCGTGCAGCGTCTCTCCGCCTCTTATGCGCTCCACAACTTCATCCATAGCATCGCTTTTGCCCTCACCCTTAAAGCTACCCCAGTTTTTAGCGGCGGCATAAGCCAAAAGCTGCACAAAGTCCAATGGGTGCTCCTCATTTTGAGATTGCACGTCATATTCATATGCCTGTTTTAACACAGCCAGCGGCACATCAAAAGACATCCATTTTATAAATTCCTCACCTTCAGCTTCACCGGCATCTGATGCATACACATTTACACCAGAAATCAAGATTATCACAAGCAAAGTAGCAAATATCTTTCGAAACACATAACCGCCCCTAATAATTTCAGTATAAAGAAAAGTATATGTACAAAGCCATTTTTTATAAGGGTTTGATGATGGTATAAATTGTATAGAATTCCATCTTGCGGGAATATTTAATCAGTATGCCATCCTCGCTCAAAAATTCTAGACTTTATGAGTTTGGTATGATACAATATTATGATGATTATACATAAAAGGATTAAGGAGAGGATATTTCGATGTCAGATAGCACGCAAAAATCAGCTTTGTTGGAACAGTTAGAGGAAAATTTGGTAAAGCTTACGCTTACTATAGAGGCGGCACCCTTTGAAGACGCCTTAAACCGCGCTTATTTAAAAAATCGTGGCAAGATAAGCCTACCGGGCTTTAGAAAAGGCCGCGCCCCAAGAAAAATGATTGAAATGCAATTTGGCAAAGAAGTTTTCTATGAAGATGCCTTAGATTTTGCCTTTCCGGATGCTTTTGAGGCCGCAATTAAAGAGCATGGCCTTGATGTTGTTTCTGCACCAAGTGTTGATATAGAAGGCGGTGAAGATGGTGGCGCCATCATCTATGCCGAAGTTTATACAAAACCCGTTGTTGAAATTGAAGATTATGCGGGCATAGAATACACTCAACCCGACGTTGAAGTTGCTGACGAAGAAGTTAACGCAGAAATTGACCGCGAGAGAGAAAAAAATTCTAGAATTCATTCTGTAACAGATAGAGCCGCAGAAGATAGCGATATCGTTGTTATTGATTTTGAAGGCTTCGTGGATGATGTAGCTTTCCCTGGCGGTTCCGCCGAAAAATTTGAACTTACTTTGGGCTCGAAATCTTTCATACCAGGCTTTGAAGACCAAATTATTGGCAAGAATATAGGCGATGCCTTTGATGTTGATGTTACTTTTCCTGAAGAATATCACGCGGAAGAGCTTGCCGGCAAACCCGCTGTCTTTAAGGTTGTCTTGCATGAGATAAAGCACAAAGAAGTGCCCGAGGCAGACGACAGCTTTGCCCAGGAAGTATCCGAATTTGACACCCTTGACGAATATAAGGCCGATATCAAGGCTAAAATAGCTAAGCGCAAAGCAGATATGGCTGACAGGGACATTGAAAACCAGCTATTAAAGGGCCTTTCTGAAAGAATTTCGCTTGATGTACCCAAGCCTATGATAGATACTGAATCTGACAGGATACTGCGCGATTTTGCTAATAGGGTGCAATCTCAAGGGATGGATTTTGGCAGATATATGGAAATGATGGGCATGGACGTAAACGGCCTGCGCGCTATGTACGCAGAGCAAGCCAAGCAAAATGTCCTAAGCCGTCTTGCCCTTGAGGCCATCATTAAAAAAGAAGGCCTTGAAGCAAGCGAGGAAGAATACGAACAAGAGCTTGACCGCCTTTCCGAGGCTTACAGCATTGAAAAAGATAAGCTTGTAGAAACTATTGGCGAAGACGAAAAAGAAGCCATAAAAGAGGATGTTAAGGCCAAGAAGGCTTTGGATATGATAAAAGCGGCGGCTGTTGCCGTTGAGAAAAAGGACGAAGAAGAAGCTTCAGAAGAAAACGATGAGAGCTAGGAGGCAAAATGAATATTTTTGATTACAAGCATAAGGTAGACACAGCCTTGGTGCCTATGGTAGTAGAGCAAACAAACCGAGGCGAAAGGTCATATGACATATATTCGCGC
>WQVI01000095.1 GCA_009781625.1 Defluviitaleaceae bacterium
CATTTGCGGTCGATATTTCCGCCACTCTGCGTCAGCTCTTCCTCGCGTGCCTTTGGGCACGCCACGTCATCACTTCCTTGATTGGCGAAAAATCGCCTCACAAATCTGCATTTTCTTATAGCGGGAACGGGCCCTAGGTTAATTATAATGCTTTCGCCTGTGTTTAGTCAAGAAAAAAATGCTTGACATGGCTAGTTTAGTATGGTATATTAGTATTACAAATATTAGATAAACTAATTTAGTGCAGAGGGGAGATATTATGACAAAAGCTAAAAACATGAAAGAATATTTTGTGGAAGTTTTTAAAATTGAAGGCTATGTGCATAAGCTTTGCGAGAAGATTGAGACATTGAGAGCAAGGCAGACATCCGGAAGCGGCGGCTTTGGCCTGGGCGTGCAAAAAAGCAGAAATTATAAACGCGGGGAAGACCTTTCTGTGACCATCTTAGAGCTTGAGGACGAGGCGGCCAAAGCAAAAATGTCCCTTTTGCGGCTGGAAAGAGACATTAGGGGCCTATCATGCAGCCTGCAAGACCCCATGCAGCGCGCCATCATAATATGGCGCTACATTTGCCGCCTAAAATGGAAGGACATCGCAAAACGGGCGGAAATGTCGGAGATGCATGTTTTGCGAGAGCATAATGCGGCGATGGAGGCTTTGATGATGGATGTGGCAGGGGATGTGGCGGGGTGATGGACATTGCCATAGCATACAAAAAGCACCTGCCGCGGCGGTGCTTTTTTATAGCCGTTTAACTTAAAAATCCACACAACAAAACTTGTCTTTTTTCACAACTGCTTCGTCAGCTTCTCCTTGCGTGTCTTAGGACACGCGTCGTCGTCGCTTCCTTGCATTTGTGAAAAAATTCTGCGTTTTCTTGTATGTCTTTTCAAGTTAAACGGCTATATTTCATCCGTCTATACGCAATATTTTTGCCCCTAAGCTGCGTAGTTTCTCATCGAAGCGAAAATAGCCCCTGTCTACGTGGTAGATGTCGTGTATTTCGGTGGTGCCTTGGGCTGATAGGGCAGCTAGGATTAGGGCTGCGCCTGCGCGCAGGTCGGTGGCTTTTACTTGCGTGCCCGTCAGCTTTGGCACGCCTTCGATGATGGCAGAGCGGCTGTCAATTTTAATGTCGGCACCCATGCGCACAAGCTCTGGGATGTGCATAAAGCGGTTTTCGAAGACGGTTTCTGTGACGATGTTTGTGCCCGGGGTTGTGGCCAGCATGGAGAGAAATTGGGCCTGCATATCCGTGGGAAAGCCCGGGTATGGCAGGGTTTTTATGTCTATGGCGCGGCGGGCGGTGCTGCCGGCAACTTTTATGCTGTCCTCTGTCTCAATTATGTTTATGCCTGCCTCGCGCAGTTTGGCTATTATGGGCTTTAGATGGTCTATCACTATATTTGTAAGCTCTACATCCCCGTCTGTTGTGGCGGCGGCCAGCATGAAGGTGCCGGCTTCTATGCGGTCCGGGATGATGGTGTGGGTGGCACCTGAAAGGCTCTCTACGCCGTTAATCCTTATGGTGTCCGTGCCGCTGCCCCGTATTTGTGCGCCCATGGATGTTAGGAAGTTTGAAAGGTCTACAATTTCAGGCTCTACAGCGCAATTTTGTATGATGGTTTGGCCCTTGGCAAGGGTTGCGGCCATCATAATATTTTCTGTGGCGCCAACTGAGGGAAAGTCCAGATAAATATTTGCGCCGTGAAGCCGCCGTGCCTTGGCGTGGACATAGCCGTGCTCTTGGGTGATGGTGGCACCCAGGGCGGCAAGGCCCTTGATGTGCAAATCCACCGGGCGGCTTCCTATGGCGCAGCCGCCGGGTAGGGACATTTTTACCTCGCCCATGCGGGCAAGGACAGGCCCCGCCGCCAGAAAGGATGCGCGCATTTTGGCGCAAAGTTCGTAACTGGCTTCGGTTTTGTTTATGTTTTTTACGGTAATTTTTAGGGTTTCGCGGGCCATGTTCCAATTTGTGGTGCCGCCAAGGTCTTCAATAAGGTTTTGCATCACCAAAACATCCGTAAGCATTGGCACATCATGTATTATGCAGGTTTCGTCTGTTAGCATCGTGGCTGCAATTATGGGCAAAACAGAATTTTTGCTGCCTGATACCCGTACCTTGCCGTGCAAACGGCCGCTTTCCTCAATAACAAATTTCCCCAAGGGAATCCACCGCCTTTCGTTGGATAAAAGTCGTTTTATTTATTATGGACAGTGAAAAAGGCAAAAATACATGTGTTTGCATATGATAGATTTATAATTGAAATGCGTGAGGGGCTGCATCAAATGCTGGGAATGATTTTGATTGACGATAGACGATATACGTACACAAGAGGCTTTCTTAAAAACAAAGGATATATTTTTTGCGAAACCGACACGCCGTCTGAAAATTTAGATTTTATGATTTTTCCTTTTGCCGGCGAAATTGATAAAGATGCGTACGATGATGCTTATTTTGCTGCGATAAAGCAGGGTGCCGCAATTTTTTCAGGTATAAAGAACACGTATTTGGCGAGAAAGTGTGACGAACACGGCATCGCCTATCACATCATGATGGATAATACCGAAATTGCTAAAAAAAATGCCGTGCCAACGTCGGAAGGGGTTATTGCTTATCTTGTAGCAAATAGAGAGCGCACAATTGCAGGCAGCCGTATGTTGATAATTGGCTATGGCATTTGTGGGCAAGATTTGGCACGGCGGCTATCTGCCCTTGGCGCCGATGTTTACACCCTTGTGCGCAATGAGGAAAAAGAAGCTTTGGCACAGATTGATGGCGTTGCGCCAATTTATTTGCAAGGGCTGTTTGATCACAATTTTGACGTGATAATAAACACTGTGCCATCTACCGTGTTAACGGATGAGGCCATAAAGCAGCTGGGCGGCACTCTTTTGGTGGACATAGCATCAAGGCCCTATGGCTTTAACATGGCCCTGGCGAAGAGTTTAAATGAAAAATCTGCCCTTTTGCCGGGCATACCGGGCAAATATGCCGTGCAAACCGCCGGTGAAATTTTGGGACAATACATAGACGATATATTGAGGGGGAAATGACATGACATTAAATGGAAAGAAGATAGGCTTTGGCATAACGGCATCTTTTTGCACCCTGCCTGAAATAATTGAGCCCATGCGCGCCCTTGCGGATGCCGGGGCAGATATATATCCCGTGGTTTCTAATGAAGTGTTTGCAAACAGCTCTCGCTTTCATGATAGGGATGAATTTTTGGACACCCTGGGCGAAATTGCGGGCAGGGACGCAATGGCGACAATTGCAGAGGCGGAAACCTTTGGGCCGCAAAACCCCATGGATATCATGATAATTGCACCGGCATCGGGCAACACAATTGCAAAGATGGCCCATGGCATATGGGATACACCCGTGCTTTTGGCGGCAAAAGCCACGCTGCGTAACGGCACCCCTGTTTTGATAGCCCTGTTTACAAATGACGCCCTGGGCTTAAACGGCGTAAACATAATGAAGCTGTATAACGCCAAAAATGTCTATTTTGTGCCCTTTGGACAGGATGACCCACAGAAAAAGCCAACCAGCATGAATGCAGACCTTGCGCAGCTGGTGGACGCGGCTTTGCAAGCCCTTGAGGGAAAGCAGATACAGCCGGTATTAATATAAGGGGGCGATGGCATGACGCGTCATATGTTTGCAGGAGTATCCAGCCCTGTGGGATTTATAGACTATTTTGACAATATCATGCCCGTGCAAAAAGCGCGGGCCAGATATTTTTTGAAAGGTGCGTCAGGTGGCGGCAAAAGCACCTTTATGAAAAAGGTTGTAACAGAAATTGAGAGGCGCGGCCTTGATGCAGAGCTTTTTCATTGCGCAAATGATGCGCAAAGCTTAGATGCTGTGGCGGTGGATGCCTTGGGCCTTTGCATTATGGACGCCACAGCTCCCCATAGCCGCGACCCGCAAATTCCCGTCGCAACTGATACCATCATTGATTTTGCGCGGTTTCTGGACAGGGGTAAATTAGCGGCGCATAAATCCATCATAGAAGGCCTTTTGCATGACAAGAAAATTCTTGCGGATAAGGCGGCGAGGTATTTTGCCGCTGTGGGAAAAATTTTTGCCGCCGAAAGAATAGCCGGCGAAGCAGCCCTAAAAGAGACAGAGCTAGAAAATTTGGTAAATGGCCAGGCGAAAAATTTTGCCGGACATAAAATTTTGAGATGCAAAGGATATAATGATAGAAAGCTATTTTTGAATGCCGTTACACCTGAAGGCCTCGTGAGCTTTGCGGATGACTTTTTTGCAGACTGCACCGTACACGGCCTGCACACCGTAGAAAGCATAGGTGCAAACAGGTTTTTGGCAAGCCTACAAAAGAAATTTAACAACCAAGGCATTGAAACCGAAAGCTTTTATAATCCGCTAGACCCCGAAAAAATAGAATATCTGCATCTGCCCCAGCTAAAGCACGCATTTATAGCCATCGGCGGCATTTTTGAATATCGCGGGAAGATAGATGAAAGGATAGATTTATCACCTTGCATAAATACCGCCATGTTTAACCGCATCAAGATGGATATAGAGCATGATAGCGAGCTTTTCGACATGCTTCTTGAAAAGGTGATGGATGCCATGCTGGACACAAAAGCCATCCACGCCAAAATAGAAAATATTTACATTACCGCCATGGATTTTGACCGCGTGGATGAGATGACAGAAAAATTTATTAAAGCGCTATGAATGTGCGAAACAAGATTTGCAATGTTCTGCAAGTCATCCGTAGGGGCGGCTTGTAGCCGCCCGTTAATGAAATGCCGCGAATGACGTAGCGTATAGATGTCTTTCAATAAGCGGGCGGCTGTAAGCCGCCCCTACATTAGTATTGATCTTTTGCTTTACAGTGCGCCGTGTAGTACATATGTCGTAGGGGCGGCTTGTAGCCGCCCGCATATGCAGTGACATAATACATTGAATAGGTTGTGCGTCTGTAGGATAAACGGGCGG
>WQVI01000096.1 GCA_009781625.1 Defluviitaleaceae bacterium
ACAAATCCGCATTTAGTGCAGCCTCCCTTCTGTTGCGCATCCAACCCGCCGCCTGCCAGCGCACAGCCCATCCCTTTTCGATGGCGTCCACCAGATATCTAGAATCGCTGTACAAATTGACGCGGCAGGGCTCTTTAAGGGCCTCAAGGCCGATGATAGCCGCCAAAATTTCCATGCGGTTGTTTGTTGTAAGCTTATATGCCGCAGAAATTTCGCGCCGATGGCCGCCGTACAGCAAAACCACGCCATAGCCGCCAGGGCCGGGGTTTCCAGAGCACGCGCCATCCGTATATATATCAATTGTTTTCATCCAAATACTTCCTAATAATTCTTATAGTTTCGGCTTCTGTTTTGGGTATTTCATTCTCCGGGTATATCTGCCAAGTTTCCTTATGGGACACGTTTTCGCCGTGGCCAATTGTCGTCAAAGGGCCCAGCGTCTCGGCTTCCAGGAAATTATGATTGGTGTAGACTTCATAATTGCAGCCAAAATCAGGAAATTGGCCGTCTGCCACATCAAAATGCTTGAAAAATGCCTGGCCGCGGTTGAAATAGGCCCCAAAGCCGCTATGGTTGTAAAGTCCCATCTTAAAGGCTTCCGTCGCCTCAGGACATTGACAAATTATAGCATATTCGCGCCCCAATGTCAAGCGTTCGTCGCCGGGATTTGCATAATCCCAAAAAGCCAGCCGTCTGTTGGGCAAAACCACCGTATCAGGCCCCACAAGCGGTATCGCGGTAACGCCGCCGGGCGCAAGCTGTGTGATGGCCCAGGGAGCAAGCTCCACTTCCCAAAGGCCGTGGTTAGTGACTTTGTGCGTAATTTCCACCCCACAAGAGCCTTTGCCCAGCACAATAGCCATGGACTTTTGTATCTGGGAAAATTTCTCAATTGGCGCGATAAATTCTAGTCCATCCTTAATTTCAACGCACTCTACAGGCAAATTGTCAGGATGATAGCAGCGCGGCAAAATTTCAGGGGATATCCATAGCCTGTGGCCGCCGTAAAGCCTGCAAACATCGCCTTCGTAAACGGGGAAAGGCTGGCCAAGGGCCCTGTGGGTCGGGTCTTGATACAGGATGTTGTCGTGGCCGCACAACCCGCAGTAGATAATGCGCGGCCCAAAGTCCAGCGTCACCAACAGCTCTATCACGCCGTTTTCCATTTTCATACATCTGCCAAAATTTGCGTCTTGTACCTCTGAAAATCTAATTGTTTCCATTTTTTACCCCCTCTGCTAGATGGTCAAACCAGTTGCTGTGCAAAAACGTACAATTACAGTCTTTTACGGCCTCACCGTATGTAATTGGGCCATTTCCTGCCGCTAAAATCGCCTCAGCAAAGGCGCGGCGGTTTTGCATGTCCGTATGCAGCGCGTCCCCTTCAAGGGCGGGTCCATGCCCAGGAAGGATTGTAAACGAATAGTATCTTTCAATTTTGCTCCATGATTCTAATTGTTGCTTGATATTATCTCTGCTTTCTATTGAGGGCAATATGGGCCGCCCATCATTGGAAAGTATTATCTCATCGGCAACATGAAGAAACTGGCCGTTGATGTTTATAAGCACGGTACACACAGAATGTCCCGGCGAAGGGATTATCTCAAGGGTATGGCGGCCAAATTCTATGGTCGTTGGCTTTTCAATTGAAACTGTTGGTACAAAATATTGATGCTCGTTCTTTTCAGTCCACAAATCAAGGGTTTCCTGAAAGCGGCTGCTGCCATACACAGGCACCTTGGGCAGCACTTTCAGGCCTTCCATATGGTCATCATGGAAATGGGAAATGATAATTTTGTCGATTGTAATGCCATTTGCGGACAAATCCTCAGAAACTTGCCGCGCTTCTTCTTCAAAGGCTGCATCAATCAGTATAGCTTTATCTTCATGGATTACAGCCACAATATTATACCCATAGTAGTTTTCTATCTTGCTTGGCGGAAACATATAGTGTACGATGCCCGGTGCCAGCTCTGTCTTCAACATTTTGAAATGCCCCTTCATTTTAAATTTGGGTTGATATGAAAAAAATCATAAACTGCCTGTGCGGATTTTACATTCATGCCGTCAACTTTGGTTAAGGCTTCCATGGTGGCCATTTTAATACGATCCACCGACCCAAAATGTTGCAGCAACGCCCGCCGACGCACATTGCCAATGCCCTTGATGTCATCTAAAACAGACTTTGTGATGGACTTTTGACGCAACTTTCTGTGATATTCTATTGCAAATCTGTGTACTTCTTCCTGTATGCGCGCAACTAGGCGAAAACCCTCGCTGGTTAGCGGCAAAGGGGCCTCAATGTCGCCGTACAACAGGCCTCGCGTCCTGTGGCGGTCGTCCTTCACCATGCCGCACACGGGAATTTTAACGCCCATATGGTCTAAGACAGCTTGCGCCGCGGAAACATGGCCTTTGCCGCCGTCAATAAAAATAATATCAGGCAGGCGCGAAAACTTCGCCTTCTCCTCGGCCGTGCCTTCCTCGCGCTCTATTTCATAGCGGCGAAAACGGCGTGACAGCACCTCTTGCATGGCGGCATAATCATTTGGCCCTGAAACTGTGCGTATTTTAAACTTGCGATAGTCGCTTCGTTTGGCGCGGCCGCCCTCAAACACCACCATAGAGCCAACATTTTCGTAGCCCTGTATATTTGAGATGTCGTAGGCCTCTATGCGGAAAATGGGCTTGTCCAGCCCTAAAGCCTCTTGTATCTCGCTCATGGCACCCGTGGTGCGCTTTTCTTCCTTCTTGATATGCTCGCCAAACTGCTCCAGGGTGATTATGGCGTTGTTGTGGGCCAGCTTTACCAACTTGTGCTTTTCGCCCACCTTGGGCACTGTTATTGTCACCTTCTTGCCGCGCTCTGCCGCCAGCCAGGATTTTATGGTCTCTTCGCCCTCAATTTCATGCTGTAAAATTAGCTCCTTTGGCACAAAAGGCGTGCCACTGTAAAACTGCGTCACAAATTCCGTCATGATGCGGCTGTTTTCCACACCTTCCACGCCATACACCATCAGATGCTCGCGCCCCGTCATCTTGCCATCACGGATAAAAAACACCTGAAATAACGCCTCGTCCTTGTGGGCTGCGAAGGCGATGATGTCTTGGTCGCCCTTGGATATCCTGTCAGCTTTTTGATTTTCGTTCATGCGGCGTATGGCCGCCACCTTGTCCCGCAAATCTGCTGCGCGTTCGTATTCCATGGCCTCGGCGGCTTCTTGCATCTCGACTTCCAGCCGTTTTACAATGCCATCTTGCTTGCCTGCCAAAAAGTCCATCACTTGTGTCACACGTTTGCCATAATCTTCCTTGCTGATATGTAGGCCGCAAGGGCCGGGACACAGACCGATGTGGTAATTTAAGCAAGGGCGCCCGCTGGGCACGCCTGCCGTAATTTTCTTAGCTGTGCGCCGAAGGGGCCATATCTTATGAATTTGCTCCAGCGTCTCCTTCACGGCAAAACTAGACGTATACGGCCCAAAATACTTTGCGCCATCTTCTACATGGTCTCGCACAGAGAAAACCCGCGGAAAGTCCTCTGTTAACGTAACTTTGATGTAAGGATAGCTTTTGTCGTCTTTTAGCAGTACATTGTATTTCGGCTGATGCTCTTTTATCAGATTGCATTCAAGGATTAAGGCCTCAACCTCGGTGTCAGTTACTATATATTCAAAACGCGCAGATGTGCCGCGGATGTTGCGCACTTTGGGGTCGACTAAATTAGCCTGCGTGAAATAGCTTCGCACGCGGCTGCGCAGGCTTATGGCCTTGCCAACGTAAATAACCTCTTCGGCGCTGCCGATGAAGAGATACACCCCGGGGGATTGGGGCAGCTTCTTTAATTCTTCATTAAAATCAAACATATCTCTATTTTACCAACTTTCGCGTAGTTTGACAAGCCTGATTAAAACCCTTTACCACGAAAAGCACGAAAGTCACGAAAAAACCCCTGCGCCTTAATAACTTTTCGTGTTTTTCGTGTTTTTCGTGGTTATTTATCTTTTCCCAGTGGAAGAATATCCAAAAGACAAAATTTCGGAGGGTTTTTATGCATATCAATAACAATGATTATGAAGTGGAAAGCCAAGAAGAGCAAGTGGCGAGCCAGCCTGCTGTGGATGCTGTGGAAAAATACGGACAGGTAACCATGCCCCAGGACCTTATGCCAAAAGGCGATAATCCTCGAGGCAATATTTGGTATTTGCCCATTATCGGCCATATAGAGGGCCATATGGTGATGCCGCCCGCAAACAAAACCACGAAATACGAGCATGTTATACCCATACTGCTTACCGCCGCCGAAAACCAAGAGGTGGACGGCCTGCTGGTGGTGCTTAACACCGTCGGCGGCGATGTAGAGGCAGGCCTGGCCATAGCAGAGCTAATTTCCCATTTCTCCAAGCCCACGGTTTCGCTGGTGTTGGGCGGCGGCCATTCTATCGGCGTGCCGCTGGCTGTGGCGGCGCAGCATTCCTTCATCGCGCCTTCAGCCGCCATGACCATACACCCAGTCCGCATGAGCGGCACCATGGTTGGTGCGCCCCAAACCTATAATTATTTCGACAAGATGCAAGATAGGATTTTGGAATTTATAGTGACCAACGCTGATATAAGCAAGCAGCGGCTGAGGGAATTGATGATGGATACCTCAACCCTTGCGCTGGACGTAGGAACCTTCCTGATTGGCGAAGAGTGCGTTAACGAAAAGCTGATTGATGAGGTAGGCGGCCTTGATGACGCCATGGAAATGCTTTATGGCATGATTGCGGAAGTCCGCAGTTCGCAGGAATAACTGCGGCGCAAAAAATCTGTTCAGCTACAATAGATAGGTAACAAAAAACAAGGCTCAAAACCTTCAAAGTGATATAATGGATTCACCACAAATTCATTCATCACTACGAAGGAGAGCCTTGCATGAACATAATAACACAA
>WQVI01000097.1 GCA_009781625.1 Defluviitaleaceae bacterium
CGGTGGAGATTGCGAAGGCAATGAACAAGGAAGTTTTTGCAACGTTTTAAGGAGGAATTTTAATTTGAATACAACATTAGTAGTGCTTGCGGCGGGCATGGGTAGCCGCTTTGGCGGCCTAAAGCAAGTTGAGCCTTTGGGCAAGCATGGTGAAATTATTGCGGACTTTTCGGTGTATGATGCCATGCTGGCGGGATTTAACAAAGTGGTTTACATCATCAAGGCCGAAATGGAAGAAATTTTTGCCGAAAAAGTGGCATCCAGGATAAGCGGCGCGGGCATAAAGGTAGAATTTGCCTTTCAGGATATAAATGATTTGCCGGGCGGCCTTGTGACGCCGCAAAGCCGTGAAAAGCCTTGGGGCACATCCCACGCGCTTTGGGCCGCCCGCCATATTATCAACGAGCCCTTTATGGTTATTAACGCCGATGATTTTTATGGGCGCAGCGTTTATAAGGCTATCCATGATTTTCTTGTGGATGATGCCAATGGTGATTTTGACTATTCTATGGGCGGATATCTTCTGGAGAACACTGTCAGCACCTATGGCAGCGTGTCCCGCGGGGTTTGTGCTGTGAAAGACGGCTTTTTGCAAGATATTGAGGAAGTTACGGCAATAGAAAAACGCTATGATGGTATAGGATATGCCAAGGATGGCCGCTTTAAGTATTTGCCGGGGTCGACAGTGGTATCAATGAACACCTTTGGCTTCAAGCCCTCAATTTTTGGCGAAATTGAAAAAGGCTTCACGAATTTTCTGGCAGAAAATTTGCAAAACCCCAAGGCGGAATATTATCTGCCGTTAATAATAGGAGAGCTTTTGGCGGCTGGCAAGGCCACTATGAAAGTACTGCCCGCGCTTGATACTTGGTATGGATTTACGTACAAAGAGGATACTGAGATTGTGAAAAAGGCTGTTTGGGGGCTTATAGAGCGTGGAGAATATCCTGAGAAGCTGTTTTAATGCAGAGGGGGGAGTGTCGGCTAAAGCCGACTAAAGATTCCGACTGAAGTCGGCCCGGCGAGTTTAGTCGCAATCTTTAGCCGACTTTAGTCGGCACCCCCTCAATCAATCATCACACAAAAGCAATATAGCCGCCAAAAACAACACATCTTGCATATCCGTTCTGCCTCTTTCCGCGCCAAGCTCTGTATCTATACCAATGCTTGCGGCGGAAATTTCCTGTTGTTTTTGGCCTGTGCTTAAAAATTCACGAAAAGGCTCGGGTACGTCTTTTATATTCATCATGGATAACACCCCTATTATGCTTTTTAAAAGCATATGACGGGTCATAAATTTTTAACACTGCTGCAAATACTAATCTAAGTTAAAAATCATTGAAAGACTGCGCCGAGAAACGACTTGAAGCGTTGTCGCTTTCGCGGCTTGCTTTCAACGTTTTTAACGTAAGATTAGTATGGAGAGGTAAGAGCATGAAGTTGCCGTATGAATTTATTTCAAATATGGAGAGGCTGTTTGCGGACAAGCAAGAGACAACAGCCTTTTTTGCTTCTTTTGGGCAGCCGCGGCATTATGGCGTTAGGGCCAATGAGTTGAAAATTGCCGTGCAGGACTTTGTGGCACTGCTTGATGATATTGGGCCAATCCCTTGGTGTAAAGAGGGCTTTTATTACAATGGAGACACGCCGCCATCCAAAAATCCCCTATATCACGCGGGGCTGTATTATATCCAAGAGCCCAGCGCAATGAGTGCCGCCGCTGTGCTGGATGCCCAGCCCGGCGACAAGGTGCTGGATTTATGCGCATCCCCCGGCGGAAAATCAACGCAAATTGCCTCTGCCCTTGGTGGCGAGGGGCTTTTGGTGTCTAATGACGTCAACTATGGCAGGATGCCGGGGCTTGTGCGCAATATTGAAATGGCAGGCATAAAAAATGCCATAATATTGTGCGAAAAACCCGAACGCCTTGCCGCCCGTTTTCCCGCGTATTTTGATAAAATCCTTGTGGATGCGCCGTGCTCCGGTGAGGGGATGTTTCGCAAGGACCCTGAGGCCATTACCGCCTGGGATAAAAACAAGGCCGCGCGTCTTGCGGCCATCCAAAAGGAAATCTTGCACAACGCCGCCAAAATGCTTGCCTGTGGCGGCCATTTGGTATATTCCACATGCACCTTTACGCCTGTGGAAAACGAAAACACCATTGAAGACTTTTTGGCAAACAATCCGGATTTTGAATCTGTACACATAAATCATGAGGGCTTTGGCATAAGCCCTGCAAATGCGGGCCTTATCACAGAAAATGCCCATGCCGCAAGAATTTGGCCGCACAGACACCGCGGCGAAGGCCATTTTGTGGCACTCCTAAAACGTAGGGGCGACCTGCGGTCGCCCGTTACCAAGCAACAGCCCGCACCGAAATTCACCAACCGATACTTCAACGAATTTTGTGAAAAATACCTGATGACACCCATAGAAAGCAGAATTTTAGAACACAAGGACAATTTGCTTGCCCTGCCCGACATTTGTCCTGACGTAACAGGCCTAAACATAGTGCGTCTGGGTTTGCTTCTGGGAAGCCTGAAAAAAGGCCGCTTTACGCCGTCATACGCCCTTGCTATGTCGCTTGCTAAGGCAGATTTTGCCGAGACGATAGACTTGGATGCCGCAGACCCGCGCATCGCAGCATATCTGGGTGGTCAAACCTTTGAAATACCCGCCCGTGATGGATACAGCCTTTTCTGCGTTTCGGGCTATCCTTTGGGTTTTGCGAAAATATTAAATGGGCGCGTAAAGGGCCGCATTAACGGACGCTAACAAAAAAAGACGGCCTAAGCCGCCTTTGTGCCTTGCTATATATGCTTGACAAATAGACCTGAGAGAGCTATAATGTTCTCAGGCTCGTAAGGGCTGGGGCACGCTTGTCTGGCTTTGTTGGGTAAACTTATCACCGGACAAGCGTGTGTTTTGCCCTTTTCTTGTGTAAGGACGGTGGGATATGTCCACCTGCTTGGAGTCTCACCCGGTTGCTCCTTGCAGATGGGTGTATCCTTTTGTCCTTTTTACACATATACATTATATCCCTGCTTAAATGCTTTGTCAATGCTTTTTTGAAAAATTTGCTAAAAGGGGTGCTATATGACTATAGATGAGATAAAGTGCATTTTGGAAAACGCGCAGACAGAACAGTTGCCCGAAATTTGGGCGCAATTTGAGAGTGACGAGCGCGTCGGTGTAAAGAAGCTGGTGCAGCAGTACAAAAAGCTGCATGATAAGTTTGGTAAGGAAGAGGCGCGCTTGCGCGGCATGATGGCCTTTGAGGAAATGTACGCGGCACGTGGCTATGCGCGTATTTGCGGCGTGGATGAGGCCGGCGCCGGGCCACTTGCGGGGCCTGTGGCCGCCGCGGCCGTGATATTGCCTGTGGGTTGCATCATACACAGCATTGATGATTCTAAAAAGCTTTCCGCCAAGGCGCGCGAAAGCCTGTACCATAAGATTTTGGATGTTGCTGTGGCGTGGCATATAGCTTTTGTTGACAATGACGAAATTGATGAGATAAATATATTGCAAGGACGGCTGCGTGCTATGAAGCTGGCTGTGCAGGGGCTTTCGCCTGCGTCCGACTTTGCTTTGGTGGATGGCACGACAAGCCCACAGCTTGGCATTGGTGCGGCGGTGATGCAGGGCGGCGATGGACGCTCTATGTCTATTGCGGCGGCCAGCATTTTGGCTAAGGTGGCGCGGGATAAAGTGATGCAAGACTATCATGAAAGCTATCCGCAATATGGCTTTGAGGGCCATAAGGGGTATGGCACAGCACAGCATATGGCGGCCATTGAAAAATATGGCCCAACGCCGATACATAGGAAAACTTTTTTGCGGGGATAAACCGCCACATATGGCACCGCCACATATGGTTTCACCACATTTAGGTTTTCCATATGTGGTTGGCGGGGCGCAATAAAGTACTCAATAATCAAGAACTAAATTAATCAAGTACTTATAAATCAATCAAATAAAAAATCTTGATGGATTTGAAAAGATGACACACTATGTTAGTTTGGGATGTGTTATAATGCAAATATGGGACTATGGATTAAGGTTGCAATGGGATTATAGCGAAAATTACGGTAGCTAAACTGTCATTAAGTCTGTATCGAAATTACTAACACAAACCAAGAATTGGTTGGCTGGATTGCTTCGGCCTTGGGCTGTATTGGTTTTTCAACTGTCATTGGCCTCGCAATGACAGTTGAACTATCGTGGACTTCCAAAACAATGCAACCGTTCAATTGTCATTGCGAGGCAACGTCAAGTCAAAAAACCAATACAGTTTAAGGCCGAAGCAATCCAGATGGGTAGGTTTTTTGGGAAGATTAACGAAGGTGGGGCGGATATGAACCTTGATAGGCGCAAACAGGCTGGTAATTTTGCGGAGACTGCTGCAACGAGATATCTTGCGGCTAAGGGCTATCAAATTTTGGTGCAAAATTATAAGGTGCATGGCGGGGAAATTGATATAATTGCTAAAGATAGCGACTATATCGTCTTTATTGAAGTGAAATACCGCAAGCAGCTTGACTATGGACGGCCGGCAGAGGCAATAACTGTAAAGAAGCAGCGGACGATGATTAAGGCGGCGCGGACATATCTTGCTAAAGAGGGCTTTTACGAGGCAAACTGCCGCTTTGATATAATAGAGGTTTTTGGGCGAGAGCATCTGGATGTGAATCATATTGAAAATGCGTTTTGGGAGAGCTAGATGAA
>WQVI01000098.1 GCA_009781625.1 Defluviitaleaceae bacterium
AATCTGGGTTTAGATTTGCTCATTTATTTTTCCTCCTATAGTGTTTATCAAAGCCGCGCCAAGGGCCAATATCAGCCAGAAAAATGCCAGCACCCTGTAATTAAACCATATATTGTCTGTCATGCCTTGCAGCAGATATCCCAGCATGGCCGCGGCCAGCACCGCCGCCACGGTTTTAAGATGACCATCGCGGTTTTTGGCGGCCTCTACAAATAGTCCCTTGGTGAAGGCCACAGCTATCAGCACGAAAGTCACCAGTCCCGCGATGCCCAAGTCTATCAGCAATTGCAGATACAGGTTGTGGGAATGCAACGCCCGCGCGGCACTTAGGGCATACAGATTGTATATCACATTAAAATTTTCGGTGCCAAGGCCGATGCCGATGGGCCAGAAAACCCGGGCCATGTCCAGGGACCCCAGCCATATGGACACACGGAAATTTGTGGAAGTGTCGGCCAAATCGCCAATGGAGAGGAAGCGTTGCAGCACTTCCGGCGATATGAAAAATGGGGCGGCTATAAGGCCCAAAATACCGAGGATCACCAACCTTCTATCACGCAGCAGCGCGAAAACGGCGGCGGCAAGGATAACGCCAAGCCACGCCCCGCGGGACTGGGTGAAAACCAAACACAAGCCCGCCGTGGCCATAATGCCCAATGCGGCAATTTTGTGCAGATAATCCCTGAAATAATACGCCATGCCAAAGGCTATCATCACGATGAAAATCAGGTATTTGCCCAACACATTGGGGTTTTCCAGGGTAGAATATATGCGCACCATGGTAGGGTCGAAAAAGTCCATATCCACCCAGGCTTCCGTCATCACAAAATTGCCCGTAAGGCGCTGCCAGATGCCGAAAGCGGCCACAAAAAGGCCCGACACGGCGATGATGGACAACGCGGCAAACAGCTTTTCGCGGGTGTTGATGGTGTTTTTTGCGGCGAAATAAAAGAGAATAAATATGCCGTAGACCATCACCACAGGCGCGCTGGACGCGAGATTGTAGGTGATGATGACGCTGTAGGCCACGATGGCGGCGAAGATAAGCACCAGAAGGTCTAGCACGCCGAATTTCAGAGAGGTTTTTCCCGTGATGAAAACCTTGATGAGAAACGAGGCGATGGTGATGGCAAAAAGGCCCAGCACCAGCATCGTAGGCACGATGGGTATCAAAAAGGCGGCGGCAAAAATACCAATTTCTGTGCGATGCAGCACCAAAATGCCGCCTATGGCACCGCCGAAAATCATTAGGAATGTCGTCAAATCCACAAAGGAAGAAATTGCGCCGAAAGCCAGGCCCAGCAGGGCAAACAGCGGCAGATAGTGTTTTATAGTCTGCGTGTCCTCAATTTCCTCAACGAAGAAAAAGCCCAGCACCTTTTTCATTACGAAGCTGCCGTTGTAAATTTGCGCGAAGCTGCGGTTTAGAAGCACAAGGGGCAGGCCCAGCGCGGCGATGGCCGCCATTAGCAGGGGCACATAGCCCGCCGTCACAAAGGATGCCGCCGTAGGAATACCACCCACCAGCAAAAGCATAAGGCCAAAGCTGCGCAAACTTATATGCACAAGATTATCGCAAAAGTGCTTGAAAAAGGATAGTATTCGGCTTTTCTCAAGGATGGGGGCGAAAAACTTTGCGGGCTTTGCCGCAAGGCTGTCCACAAAGCCGAAAATACTGCCCAAAGCCCCTTTTTCAAAGCTGCTTTGCAAGGCAGATTTTTCCAGCAACAAATATCGCACGCCGCTTCTGCCCCAGATGCCGCCAAAAAACGCCGCAACGGCGGCAAGGCACCGCCCCGTTACGCTATGGGCAAGAAAATGCATAAATCTATCTTTTAGCCGTAAGGCCAGCCAATAGAAAAAACTTTGCTCTACCAAATTATGTCACCTCTTCATCTTGAGGAGCTTCTTCGACAGAAGGCTCTTCCGGCGGGATGCTTGCTATCAATTCCCTGTAAATATCTTCCACACGGCGCGTCATCACTTTAGAATCAAACTTCTCCGCAAAAATCTCCTTGGCGCGCTTGCCCAGATGCGCAAGCTCTTTGGGATTTTGCCTCAAAGCCAGTATGGCCTTAGAAAGGGCCACATAATCCCCGCCTTCAAACAAAACGCCGTTAACACCGTCGTTTATCACAAAAGGGTTGCCGCCGCTGTCGCTTGCCACGGCGGGCACGCCAAGGCTAAGGCCTTCAAGGAGCACCAAATTTGTCGTCTCCGTGTGTGAGGCATTGATATTTAAGTCTATCATGCCTGTAACTGTCCTCACATCTTCTATAAAGCCCGTGAAAATAACATTTTCCACTTCAAGTTCTTTCGCCAGCTTTTTTAGGTCATCTTCTTCGCTGCCAATGCCCGTGATAATGATTTTTATGGAAGAATCCTCTCGTTGCAGCATTTGCGCCGCTTTTAGGACATATTCGTGACCTTTCACCTTTTCCAGCCTAGCGATGATGGCGCAAACAAAATCATCATCTTTTAGGCCGTATTGCGCGCGAGCCGCCCTTTTTTCCTTATCGGAGAGGGGCTCGAAGGCATCAATGCCATTGTACACCATAATAGCCTTTTTCTGGTTTGTGCCCGTTTCCACCATGGAAAGCTTGGCCACAGGCGACGTTGCGATGATGGTGTCCGAAAGATAGTTGTTTAGCGCACCCACAAGATGCTTGTATGGAAATTTTTTCTTGTATCCGGGCTCTTTTGTAAGACGCTGGCTGGTGTGGACGCTATGCCGCGTATGCACCACCTTTAGCTTGTTAAGCTTTGCCGCCACCCGGGCGGAAAGGGCCGCGTGGGTATGGACGATATGGGGTTTTTCTGTCTTATAAAGCTCTGAAAGCCGTTTTATTGCGCTAAGTCCAAAGGACTTGTCCGAAATGCCTTCAATTTCAATTGTGCGTATGCCAACTTTCGCAATCTCGGGCACAAGAAGAGAATCCTTTGGCAACACCACGGAAATATCAAATTCTTCCCGATTAACATTGGTAAGAAATGTAATTAGCAGCTTGCCCGCGCCGCCTATATTAGTGTCAGAAATTACCGTTAAAACCTTATGCACGGCTATTCTCCTTCCAAAAATATCTAACTTAGTATTGGAACTTCCTAAGTATACCAAAACATGCTATAATATTCAAGAAGTTTTTATTAAAAAGGAAAAAAGAGGGAATTTATGTATAAATTGCTCAAGACAGAAGGGCAAGCCAAGCGTGGCCGCCTTATAACGCCCCGCGGCACAGTGGAAACCCCCGTTTTTATGAATGTGGCCACGGCCGCTGCCATAAAGGGCGGCCTTTCCGCTGAGGACTTGGACACTGTAGGCTGCCAGGTGGCCCTGTGCAACACCTACCATCTGCATCTGCGCCCCGGCGACGATGTTGTGGCGCAGCTGGGCGGCCTTCACCCCTTTATGGCCTACGAGAGGCCAATTCTCACAGATTCCGGCGGCTTTCAGGTATTTTCGTTGGCGCAGCTGCGTAAAATAACCGACGAGGGCGTGCATTTTTCGTCCCATATTGACGGGCGCAAAATTTTCATGGGACCCCGGGAAAGTATGCGGATACAATCCAATTTGGCTTCCGACATCGCCATGGCCTTTGACGAGTGCCCGCCCGCTACGGCGGAACGCACCTACATCCAGGCCGCCGTGGACAGGACGACGCGCTGGCTGCATCAATGCATTGAGGAGATGGACCGCCTTAACGCCAACCATGCCATAAATCCACAGCAAATGCTGTTTGGCATTGTGCAGGGCGGCATCAATCACGACATACGTGCCACCCACGCAAAAGAGCTTACGAGGCTGGACATGGCGGGTTATGCCATCGGCGGCCTGGCCGTGGGCGAAACCCACGAGGAGATGTATGGCGTGCTGGAAGCCACCGTGCCCCATCTGCCGCAAAACAAGCCCACATACCTAATGGGCGTTGGTACACCCGAAAACCTGCTGGAAGCTGTGGCCCGGGGCATAGATTTCTTCGACTGTGTGCTGCCCGCGCGAAACGGCCGCCACGGCCATGTTTTCACGTCTCGCGGCAAGCTAAACCTTTTTAACGTGCGCCACACCCTAGACGATACCCCCATTGACGAAGCCTGCGCCTGCCCCGTCTGCGCCAAATATTCCCGAGCCTATCTGCGCCATCTGCACAAAGCCAAGGAAATTCTTGCCATGCGCCTGTGCGTGATGCATAATCTTTATTTTTACAATAATTTGATGAAGGAAATTCGTGACGCCCTGGACAATGGCGACTTCGCCGACTTTAAAGCACACACTTTGGAAAATCTGAGGCAAAGCTAATTTTGACTTGCCGCATATAATATAGCATGATAATCCACTAGCCATCCGTAGGGGCGGCTTGTAGCCGCCCGTTAATGAAATGCCGCGAATGTCGTAGCGTATAGATGTCGCTTTATAAGCGGGCGGCTGTAAGCCGCCCCTACATTAGCATTGATCTTTTGCTTTACAGTGCGCCGTGTAGTACATATGTCGTAGGGGCGGCTTGTAGCCGCCCGCATATGCAGTGACATAATACATTGAATAGGTTGTGCGTCTGTAGGATAAACGGGCGG
>WQVI01000099.1 GCA_009781625.1 Defluviitaleaceae bacterium
TAATTTGTGCCTGATTTAGGATGTCCTCGGTGTTTGTTGCGCCATTTCCCACAATATCAATTTGGCGTATCTGGAAAAGAGGCGACACCAGCGCAACAGTTGCGATAAAGGCCACCGCCGCCAAAGCCAAAAATATGCCAAACCCTTTTTTTCTTCGCATAACGACACATCCTAAGCAATTCTATACTATCATACTTGTTTCTGTCAAGTTTGTCAAGAAAAAATTGACAAATCCAAAAATTACTATGTAGCACTCGTGGCAACGGCAATTACGGCCTTCGCAACCGCCGCGGGCACGCGCATATCCAGCGCGGATGGTATGATATAATTTTCATTTAATTCTTCATCAGCAACCAATGCCGCAATTGCATAGCTTGCGGCTATATTCATTTCCAGCGTAATATCCTTTGCGCGGGCGTCCAACGCGCCGCGAAAGATACCCGGAAAGGCTTGCACATTGTTAATTTGGTTTGGAAAGTCGCTTCGGCCGGTGGCCACAACCCTTGCGCCTGCTTTTTTCGCTGCATCGGGCATAATTTCGGGTATGGGGTTTGCGCAGGCAAAAACGATGGCATGGTTGGCCATGGATTGCACCATTTCCGGCGTTACAATGCCGGGGGCCGAAACGCCGATGAAGACATCCGCGTGGGCCATGGCATCGGCTAAGGTGCCGATTGTGTTGCGTGGGTTGGTTTTTTGCGCCAGGGCGTTAAGGCGATGACTGGAATAATGCCCTTCGCGGTGGATGATGCCCTTGGAATTAACCAGCGTGATGTCGCCATAGCCCGCGGCAAACAAAAGCTCTGCAATGGCGCATCCCGCAGCACCCGCGCCGGAAATAACTATCCTGGCCATGGACGCATCTTTTTTCACCAGCCGCAAGGCGCCCGTAAGCCCCGCCAGCGTTACAACGGCGGTGCCGTGTTGGTCATCATGAAAGATGGGTATGTGGCAAAGCCCTTTTAAGCGGGCCTCTATCTCAAAACAGCGCGGGGCGGCTATGTCCTCAAGGTTTACACCGCCAAAGCTGCCCTGCAACAAAGCTATTGTATGGGCAATTTCTTCGGGGTCTTTGCTGTTTACACAAAGGGGGATGGCATCTACATCAGCAAAGGCCTTAAGCAACGCGCATTTGCCTTCCATTACGGGCATGGCGGCTTCGGGGCCAATGTCGCCCAGGCCCAGCACCGCCGTGCCGTCTGTCACCACGGCTACGGTGTTCCAGCGGCGCGTTAAATCAAAAGAACGGCTTACGTCCCTTTGAATTTCAAGGCAAGGCTCTGCAACTCCGGGCGTATAGGCAATTGCCAATACCTCTGGGTCGTGCAAATCTGCCCGCACCTTTGTCTCAATTTTTCCGCGCCATTTTTCGTGCGCCTCTATGGCTTTGCTCATATGTATTAACCCCTCGTACATGCTATAATACCATTATACATAACCCACGGCGCAATTTCAATTATTTTTCATGAAATTATCAAGAAACTGTAACCTATTGGCCACAATTTGTTAACTTTTTTTGTCTAAAATCGTATCAATAGAAAAGGAGATGGTTTTTTATGAAAAGAATTTGCGTTTTTGCCATAATTTGTGCTATAATGGTAGCAAGCTTTGCTTTTGGGTTTTACATAGCCACGCCAAATGAGGATTTTATCCCGCGGCATGAGGTTGAGGCCATGATGGCCACGCTTTTGGCCGATGTAAGCAGGCAAAACGAGCTTGCCCTTAGCACCCTCGCCGCCAGCGCGGCTACGTATAACAATGCCGCGGATATATTTCGTGCCATTGACAATTCTGTTGTTAGCATCAATGTTTTTCAGCAGCATATGCAGCTGGGCAGGGTGCAGGACAGGCACAGCGCGGGCAGCGGCGTAATTTTTCACGAAAATGATCAGCGTATATACATTGCCACAAATTACCATGTTGTGCAAGGTGCCAACATGGTGACAATATCTTTGGATGATATTCGCACAGCACCCGCCAGCTTTGTAGGCGGTGATGCAAGGTCTGATTTAGCAGTGATATCCGTGCTGAGAGCCGACCTTCGCACGGCAGGCATCGACAATTATCAAGTGGCAGCTTTTGGCAATTCTGATGACATGGAAATTGGCAATTTTGTTTTGGCCGTGGGCAATGCCTATGGCGAAGGAAAGTCCGCCACGCTGGGCATTGTGTCCGCCCTTGACAAAGAAATTACGCTGGATGTGGATGTCACCCTAAATGTTATGCAAACCGACGCGGCCATAAACCCCGGCAACAGCGGCGGGCCGCTGGTTAACACATCAGGCGAGATTATCGGCATAAACACCGCCAGATTTGGCTCTGCCCGCTCTGAAGGCATGGGCTACGCCATACCGTCCAATGCGGCGGCGGAAATTATCAATCAAATTTTGCAGCACGGCAATGTGCAGCGCCCCATTTTAGGCGTCAGCTTCACAACAGTTACGGAAGAACTGCGGGACTTGCATAATTTGCCGACTACCGGCGTATTTATCAATCAAGTCTCACGCGGCTATGCGGCGCATCATATGGGCCTTTTGCCTGGCGACATCGTTACCCATTACAACGGCACAAGACTTACCGACACCGACCAAATGCGCAGCCTTATTGCCGCAACAACCGTCGGTGCAGAATTCACCATCACAGCAATAAGAGACGGCCGCGAAATTAGCCTTCGCGGGCAAATGACGTCTTACCATACAAGCACAACGAATTTTTGATGATATAGGAGGAATTACATGGATGAATATGGAAAGATTCCGGATGAAATAAACGATCCGCCCGAATATCAGCCACCGCAACCGGAATATCAACCCCCAACCCCCATCAGCTATCGCAAAGCAGGCCCGACACCGGAAGCAAGTTACGGCTTTTCGACAAGCAAGCCCACCAGCACATATGCCCCCGGCATGTCCCTGCACGAGGAAGCCTTCCGCGAAACCCAGGAGAACCAAAGAGAAAACAGAAAATTTTATGGCTTTGTTACATTGATTTTGATATTGTCCATAATAGGCGCACCCTTATTGGGCGCGGGCTTTGGCCTTAGCACGCGCTTTTTCGACAACTATTTTCTGCCCATATTGCTTGACGACACCGCCGAAAGGGAAAATTTTTCTTTTGACAACATAAATGCTTCCATCAGCACATCTCAAGGCCCTGCTTCGCACCTAAGCTATGTAGAGCTTTTTCAGCTGGTAGAGCCAAGCGTGGTGCTTATCACCGCCAATATGCCATCTGCTTCCAGAGGGGTTTTTGACTTTAACTTCGGCCCTGCTTCCTCGGCGGGAAGCGGTATTTTGATATACGAAACCTCCACCCGCTATTACATCGCCACAAACGCCCATGTTATTGAAGGTGCCCAGCAAGTGCATGTGTCCATTGCGGGCAGTCCAAAGATACCCGCCATGCCTGTTGGCAGGGATGATGATGCAGATTTGGCCGTGATAGCCGTTAACAAGGCCGCCGCGATACAGCAGGGCGTCACATACGTTAGGCTGGCCAGTTTTGGGGATTCTTCTCTGATGTTGGAAGGCCAAGGTGTGTTAGCTATAGGAAATTCTATGGGTGAAGGAAATACAGTAACAAATGGTATCATTGGTGCCATCAACCGGGAAATTTTCGTGCAAAATAGGCATCTGCCCGAAGTTATACAAACAAATGCCGCCATCAACCAAGGAAATTCCGGCGGGCCGCTGATAAATCTTTACGGCCAGGTGATAGGCATAAACACGGCGAAATTTTCCGAAAGGCTGGCGGAAGGCATGGGTTATGCCATACCATCCAATGTGGCTATGCCCATCCTAGAGCGTATTATGCACGAAAGTGCTACCACTGCCGCCACGGGCAGGCCCATGATAGGCATAACATTTACAGGCCTAAGCGAAGGCCTTGCGGCCCATTTGCGCAGCGCTTATATTTATAATGACATAGACGAAGACGATCTTATCGTGCCCAACGAGGGCCTTTTGGTGCGCTCTATCATCTCCGGCAGCCCAGCCGACACCGCAGGCCTGCAAATTGACGACATTATAACGGCGGTGGATGGCAATGCCGTGTCCGCCGACCATGAAATTATAGACATCTTTTCCGCGATGCAAGTTGGCGATGAAGTAGCCCTAAGCATCGTGCGCAATGGCACAGAATCGCTGGTTATCACCGTTACCTTGGGGCCAAGCATTACATCGTTTTAAAAGCGCCACGCAACCCTTGGCCATCCTATAGCATTGCCGGATCGCTTCGACCTTGCACTGCATTATAATTCAAGCATATTTGACCTCGTAATAGACTTGTAGCGAAATTGCCTACATGTCCTCCGTAGGGGCGGCTTGTAGCCGCCCGTTAATGAAATGCCGCGAATGTCGTAGCGTATAGATGTCGCTTAATAAGCGGGCGGCTGTAAGCCGCCCCTACATTAGTATTGAGGTTTTGCTTTACAGTGCGCCGTGTAGTACATATGCGTAGGGGCGGCTTGTAGCCGCCCGCATATGCAGTGA
>WQVI01000100.1 GCA_009781625.1 Defluviitaleaceae bacterium
AGCGAGAAGCATTTGTTCAGCAATTTACTAAAATGCTCCGTCTGTGGCTCCGGCTACAGAAGATACCAGCGCAGGCACGTTAAAGACGGCTCATTGTATGTTTGGTGGACTTGCGAAGGACGGCAGTTGAGAGGCAAGCCACGCTGCACAGGTGAACAGATTCGCATAGAAGAAGCTGACATTGTACAAGCCTTGACTATTCTATTTGCGTACCTTGTGCAAGACCGTGATGCTTTTTTTGCGCTTGTGGAGTCAGAGTGCAACCGTCTCATCAAAGAACATATCACACAAAGTAGCTCTATTGACATCGAGGAGATGGAAGCACAGCTTACAGACCTTCAAGAACAACGAGACCGCATCAAGGATATGGTAAAGCGCGGCATGTTAGACATAGACGAAGCGGAAACAGATATGAAATCCTTGAACGCAGAAATCCAAAATCTGACTTCAATCATAAATGAACATGATGTAACATCAGACCTTACCGCAAGGGTCAAAGAAAACCTAAAAACCTTCTTCATCACTTTCGATGAAGTGGCTTTTTCGGATGGCATGACCAACGCAGGGTTGAAGCTCATCATCAACAAGATATTGGTAATCGAAAAGACCTTGCTACACGTTTACTTTGCCGTAGATGACAGCGTTGAAGGGCTTTTCTTCCCAATGACCGTCGAAGGCAAAATCGACACGAAATCAGACGACCATACATAAGGATGTGACAGAAAGGCTGGTGAAAATAAACCCCAATTTGGCCAACCAGGCCAAGGCAGTGCTGGAGGTTAACAAGTCCGAGAGGCACATCAGGGGCGGCCTTGCCACAAAAGAGAAATATATGACCATTTCGGGCACGAGGGTGATGAAAAAGTTTTAGTACATAGCTTCTAACGGCCTGTCGGCAAAGGTGCAACGCTTTGTCGACAGATTTTTGCCGCAATGATATACAAGCCTGACAAGCAAGCCCTTACGGTTGCCGTCTGTATTTTGTCATTAAGTTCTTGAAGATTTCGGCTGTGGTGGGCGGCGTCCATGTGATGGCGTCTGCCCCTGCGTTTATAGTGTCGTTGATGGATTGGTCGTTAGGGCCGCCTGTGGCTATAATTGCAACCTTTGGAAATTGCTTCCTAATTTTTTCAACAATCCATGCTGTTTTGGCCGCCCCTGATACATTTAGTATGGCGGCCCCGGCCTCAATACGCTCTGCTATATTGTCAAGTTCGCTGACGACGGTAATAACGATGGGTATGTCTATAATTTTGTGAACCCTTTCGATTGTCTCGTTTGACGTGGGTGCATTTAGCACCACGCCGAAGGCTCCCTGAAATTCGGCATTTGAGGCAAGATGCACCACCCTGTTGCCCGTGGTGGTGCCTCCGCCCACGCCGCACAGCACCGGCAGATCTGACCCCATGATAAGCGCCTGGGACACCGCCGGCTGGGGCGTGAAGGGATATACAGCCACAACGGCATCTGCATTGATGTTACGTATTATAGCAATATCCGTGCTAAAAACCAGGGATTTTATCAGCCTGCCAAAAATGCGTATGCCGCCGCATTTGCTGATAATGTTGGGCACTTCCACCATGTGGCTGCGCAATGTGCCGTGATATTCAGGGATGGCCCTTTCATTTAATATGGATGCAGAAACATCTTTTTCTATGCTCATAATATCCCACCTTAACATGCAAAATCAAAATATCGGCCAAAGCAAAAGCGTGCCTTAGCCGATATTTTCCATGTGTTTGCTCTATTTTTGCTCAGCTGTAACTTTTGGACAGAAGAAATAAGGAATTATGCAGAACACCAAAAGACCGATGGTTCTTACAAGGTTAGGTCCGTCTGCCGGAAGAGGGTAATCAAATCCGCCGTAGGCAATTCCAAGGGTAAGACGCTCTGTAACACCGGGGCCGGCAGTGCCAAGGCCAACATTTATGTTATGCGCAAGGGCAACGTCAACCCTTGCAAATATGGCATAGAAAAACGCGCCAAAGGCAAAAGAGAAAACGGCTACAAGGAAAATCCAGAAAGTTTTAATTTCTTTTTTATCGCCTTTTGTTTTCTTGTGCAAAAACGCTTGGGCAAAATGCAGGCCCAAAAAGCGCACGTTGCCTGTTGCCATGGAAGTGTTAATTTCCATGTGGTATGCTTTTCTAAAGAAACCAAGGGTAGCACCGGCCGCAAAGCCTAAAAGAAGAAGGGCGACAACCGGGGGCACCACATATTGCAAAATAAGTGGGTAAAGGGCTATTGGTAAAATGAATGTGGTCCAGTTCCAGAAAAATTGGGTTGACTTATTTTTGAAAAGATTTTGGGTGAAAAGAGCAAAAACAGCACCGCCCATGAAGCCAAAGAAAAGCCCCAGAGTTTCAAGAAATTCTATCCAATATCCTGATGCCGCAAAAATGCCCATCCATATCACATTTCCTGTTTGGGGTGTTATCATCATGCCTAATGCATAGGTGTTGAGGGCAAGGGCATTTAGATATCCCATAACGAATATGGAAGCCATTGTAAGAAAGGCAACCTTAAAGGTATTCTTTCTGTCATTGCTATCCGCAGTTAACATATATCTTCACCTCTACGTGTTTTTTTAGAAATGCGGCCAAGAGGAACTGCCCCTTTGGCCGCATTTTTATGTTTATGTTAATTAAATTACTGCTTGTCCTGCGTTATAAAATCTTATAACCAAGTAACAACGCCTGTAGCAACGTCATATTCTGCGCCATAAACAGGAACGGTGATGCCTGGAGAATTCTTTAAGGCTTCAACTTGAGCCTTAACGTTTACAGCAACGCCGGCTTCTTTTGTTGGGCAAGCTTTAACGATGCCAGCGATGTCATCAAGGATGCCTTGAAGCTCTGGCAATGGAACTTGCGTGCCGCCATGTGCGTTAAATACAGCACCACACTCTGTATGGCCAACAACAACGATAATTTGTGAGCCCAAAACATTAGCAGCAAATTGGAAAGAGCCAATGGCTTCTCTATCAGCAAAGTTACCAGCATTTCTTACTACGAAGATATTGCCTGTGCCTTGGTCGAAATAAATTTCTGGGGAGCAACGGCTGTCAGCACATGTTAAGATAGAAGCAAATGGGCTTTGCTGCTTGCCTGTTTTTGCAAGAGCTTCTGGATAATCGGTTGGAACAAGGTTGTTAGCAACAAATCTTGCGTTGCCCTCTTTAAGAAGCTTCAGCGCCTCGTCTGGACAAGTTACTTTTACAGCTGGATCTTGATACTTGCTCATAATATTACCTCCCTAAAAAAATTAGTATTGTGGTGGCTTCATTATAATGCTTAAATGCACAGTTGTCAATAGCTTTTCCATATTTTTTTGATAAATTTTCATCATTTAATTACAATTTTATGGAAAGTCTTCTTGCCTTTCTGCACAATAATTTCGTCATCGGCAAAATCGTTTATGGTTATCATATGATTTGTGTCCACAATTTTATTGCCGTCAACGGTAAGGCCGCCTTGCTGCACCGTGCGGCGTGCCTCGCTTTTAGAGGGCACCAGGCCCGCGACAAGCATGATGTCAATTATATTCATGCCCTCTCCAAGGTCTTCACGGGAAATTTCCGTGGTTGGCGCACCTTGTGTGCCGCCGCCGCCAAATAACGACTTCGCCGCCGCCTGGGCCTTTTGCGCCTCTTCCTCGCCATGGACAATTTTCGTCACTTCGTAGGCCAGCACCTCTTTTGAGGCATTAATTTCGGCATCCTTGGCCGCAGCAAGTCGCTCCACTTCGTCCATAGGTAAAAATGTCAAAAGAGATAGGTATTGCCGCACCACGCCATCATGGACATTGCGGAAATACTGGTAGAATTCGTATGGAGATGTTTTGGCCGCGTCCAGCCAGATGGTGCCGCCCATGGTTTTGCCCATCTTCGCGCCATCAGAGCGTGGCAGCAACGTAAAGGTCATGCCAAAAGCGGGCTTGCTTTCAACCCTGCGTATCAAATCCACGCCGGCAATGATATTGGACCATTGGTCGTTGCCCCCCGTCTGCATCACGCAACCATAGCGGCGGTTAAGCTCCAAAAAGTCATATGCCTGCATCACCATATAATTAAGCTCGAAGAAATTAAGGCCGCTGCCCTCAAATTTGGTTTTATATTTGTCGGCGGACAACATACGGTTTACAGAAAAATGTACGCCATATTCGCGGATAAAATTCGCATAGTTTAGATGACGAAGCCAGTCCGCGTTATTTGCCATTATGGCCTTGCCATCGGAAAAGTCTATAAACTTGCGCACCTGGGCCTGAAAACGCTCGATATTATGGTCAATTTGCTCAATGCCCATCAGCGGGCGCATTTCATCGGCCTTGTCGGGGTCGCCCACCATGCCCGTGCCACCGCCCATAAGGACAATAGGCACATGGCCCGCCCGTTGCAGCCACGCAAGGGCCATAAATGTGAGATAATGGCCGATATGCAG
>WQVI01000101.1 GCA_009781625.1 Defluviitaleaceae bacterium
AGCTATAACGGGCGATAGGTGGTGTAATGTGAGCAAAATTGTCGTTATATATAAATCGAAATACGGGACAACAAAGCGATACGCACAGTGGATTGCGCAGGAGTTAGATGCACCCATTTTTGATTCTTCCAGTATCCAGGCTTCACAACTAAGCAATTATGACATAGTGATATACGGGGGCGGATTGTATGCTAATGGGATAGACGGTGCAAAATTAGTAGCAGATAATTTTTGCAAAACCCTCGTCTTGTTCACTGTGGGTCTAGCCAACCCCCAAATTACGGACTATACTCCCATTTTAGAAAAAGCATTTAAACCAGAGCAATTGTCAAAGATGAAGGTGTTTCATTTGCGGGGCGGGGTAAATTACAATAAACTCAGCCTTCTCCACAGAGGGATGATGGCCGCATTGAAAAGAAAGGCCGATAAAATAACGCCCGCCCAGCGCACAAGTGATGATGTTGGCATCATAGAAACATATGGCAAAGAAGTTGATTTTACCGATAGGACAGCAATCGAGCCTTTGGTCCAATATGTCAAAGCGTTATAGCACAAGGAGATTATGAAACATAAAGCAATTATAAACCCATTGTTAGAAATTGAAAGCTACGTACAGGTTTTGGAAGCAACCAAAAGTACAAAAACATCTACAGCGCTTTGCACGGGGGTAGTTGACGGGCAAAAGTGCCATTTGGCGTGGGCGCTTTCGGCCCACACGGCCCGGCCATCCCTTTTCATCACCCACAGCGAAGCCGCCGCCCGTGAAATTACCCGGGATACCGCCTTTTTTGCCGATGCAACCCCCATCCATTTCCCTGTGCGCGAATATCTAGAAGCCTTTGTGGACGTAGCCGGAAAGGATGTAGCAATACAGCGGCTGGCAGTGCTTGAAAGGCTGATAGAAGGCGGGCAGCCGCCCATCGTCGCTTCCATTGACGCGCTGTTTGCGCCCCTATCCCCAAAGTCCCAATTTACACAGTCCATAATGAAATTTACCCCCGGCGATGAAATAAATTTGGATAACCTTGCAATGGGGCTGGTTGCGGCTGGCTACAACCGCGCCCACATGGCCGAAGGCCACGGCCAGTTTGCCATACGCGGCGGCATCATCGACATCTTCCCACCTAATGCCGAAAACCCCATCCGTATAGAGCTTTGGGGCGATGAGATAGATTCTATCCGCGCCATAGATGCCGCCAGCCAACGGTCTATCGACAATACTGACGGTATCACCATCTACCCTGTTAACGAATTGCTGGGCGATGAAAAGGTGACGCTGCTGGATTATTTGCCCCGTGACACCATAATCTTCTTTGACGAGCCCGCCCGCATGGCCCAAAACGCCGCCGCCATTTACGAAGAATATCAACGCTTTTTCGAGGGCCTGCTGGAAAAAGGCGATGTATCACAAGACCAATTTGGCAATTTTATGGACTATGAGACAGTGCTGCGCGCCACGGAAGGCCGCGACAGGGTGCTGTTATCCCTTATGCCCCACAACCCGCGGGACTTTAAGCCCACAGTCCTCGCCCATTTCGATACAAAATCCTCTGCCGTCTTTTCCGGGCGCATAGACCTGCTGGTGGACGATTTGCAATACCTAATGTCCCAAAATTACACAGTGCTAATTTTGGCCGGCAACGCGGGCCGCGCAAGGCGGCTGTGTGACGAGCTTACTACCATGAACTTTTCCGCCCATTATGCCGATAGCCTAGATGACCTTAGCAACATGGAAGGCCGCATCATCCTGCACCACGGCAACCTATCCAAGGGCTTTGAATACCCACATCTAAAGCTGGCCGTCATAAGCGGTGCAGAGTTTTTTGGCGATGAAGTCCAGAAACGCAGGCCTCGCCGTAAAGCCGCTCGCAAGAAAGGTGCCGCCATTGACAGCTTTACAGACCTTAACGTTGGCGATTATATCGTCCACGACAACCACGGCGTGGGCATTTACCGCGGCCTGGAAAAGGTTGAAATTGACGGCGTTTTTCGCGATTATCTTCGCATTAGCTATCACGGCGAATCTGCCCTGCTGGTGGCCATAAACCAGATGGACGCCCTGCAAAAATACATCGGTGCCGAGGGTGCCGCGCCCCGCATAAACCGCCTGGGCGGTGCGGACTGGCAAAAGACGAAAGCCCGCGCACGCGCCGCCGTGGAAGAAGTTGCCAAGGAGCTTGTCGTCCTTTACGCCGCCCGGGAAGCCACAAAGGGCCATAGCTACACCGAGGACACCGTTTGGCAGGCAGAATTTGAAGAGAGCTTTATCTACGAGGAAACCGAGGACCAGCTGACTGCCGTTGAGGACGTAAAACGCGACATGGAGAGTGCCCGGGTGATGGACCGCCTTATCTGCGGCGATGTGGGCTATGGCAAGACGGAAGTGGCCATACGGGCGGCCTTCAAAGCTGTGTGCGACCAAAAACAGGTGGCCTATCTTTGCCCCACAACCATCCTCGCCCAACAGCATTACAACACCTTCACCCAGCGCATGAAGGATTATCCCGTTAACATTGATGTCCTCTCCCGCTTTCGCACCGCCAAAGAGCAGCGCGCCACGCTGGAGAAGGTGAAAAACGGCATGGCGGACATCGTGATAGGCACCCACCGCCTGCTTTCCGGCGATGTAGAATTTAAAAACCTGGGCCTCATTGTGGTTGACGAAGAGCAACGCTTTGGCGTGCTGCACAAGGAGAAGCTAAAGCAACAATGGGAAAATGTGGATGTGATGACCCTCACCGCCACGCCAATCCCCCGCACGCTGCATATGTCCCTCTCCGGCATCCGGGACATGTCCCTGCTGGAAGAGCCGCCCCACGAACGCCGCCCCATCCAAACCTATGTGCTGGAATACAGCGAGGAAATTGTAAAATCTGCCATCCTGCGCGAAATTTCCCGCGGCGGCCAAATTTATTATCTCCACAACCGGGTGCGTAACATCGCCGCCACCGCCGATAGGATACAAAAGCTTGTGCCAGAGGCGCAAATTGCCTTCGCCCACGGCCAAATGAGCGAAACCCAGCTGGAAAATGTGATGATGGACTTTGTGGACGGGGCCATCGACGTCCTCGTTTGCACCACTATCATCGAAAGTGGGCTGGACATACCCAATGTTAACACCATCATCATCCAAGATGCCGACAATATGGGCCTGGCCCAGCTTTACCAGCTGCGGGGCCGCGTTGGGCGGGCGGGCCGCTCGTCTTTCGCCTACCTGATGTACCGCAAGGACAAGGTGCTAACGGAAGTGGCCGAAAAGCGCCTGCAAACCATACGAGAATTTACGGAATTTGGCGCGGGCTTTAAAATTGCCATGCGAGACCTTGAAATACGCGGGGCCGGCAACATCCTTGGGGCCGCCCAGCATGGCCATATGGATGCCGTGGGCTATGAGATGTATTGCAAGCTGCTGGACATGGCCGTAAAAGAAATACGGGGCATAGGCGCCCCCGAAACCTTTGAAACCACCGTGGACATCATCATCGACGCCTTCATCCCAGAAAAATACATTCAAAACGAGCACCAAAAGCTGGAAATTTACAAACGCATATCCCACATCGCAAACGAAACAGACTTTTTTGACGTGCAGGACGAAATGCTGGACCGCTTTGGCACCCTGCCCCCTTCCGCGCAAAACCTGCTGGACATCGCCCTGCTAAAGGCCCGGGCAAACGCCGTGGACATCATCAGCATCGCCCAAAAAGGCCGCAACATCATCATCACCTTCAAAGGCGACGCCCGCGTAAACCCCCTAACCATCGGCGACATAGTGGCCAAAAGCAATGGCCGCCTAAAATTTAGGCTGGGCACCACGCCCCACCTAACCTACCGCGCCGAAGAAAACGAAAACCTCATGCCCGCCATATCATCCATCGTCCTTCAGCTTTCATAGGGCAGCTGTAGCTTTTACACATCGGTTAGCTGGATTGCTTCGGACTTGTACTTCATCATAATTCATCTGCCGTAGTCCTCGCAATGACAATTGAACCATCACGGACATCCGGTAACAACACAACGTCCAACCGTCATTGCGAGGCCAACGGCAGTTGAAAAGCCAACACAGCCCAAGGCCGAAGCAATCCAGCTAGCCAATTACTGATTTATGTCGTTTATTTCGTTACAAGCCTAATGACAATACAGCCATCGCGAACTATCCGGTAGAAACACAACGTCCAACTGTCATTGCGAGGCCAACGGCAGTTAAAAAGCTAGTACCGCCCAGGGCCGAAGCAATCCAGCTTACGGCAACATCAAAATTTATACACATCG
>WQVI01000102.1 GCA_009781625.1 Defluviitaleaceae bacterium
AGAAATGTCGTCATGGGGATTATGTATGGCACGCAGGTAGGCCAGCACATCCTTAACCTCGCGCCTTTCGTAAAAGCGGATGCCGCCGAAAATACGATAGCGCAGGTTTCGCTCTACCAACTTTTCCTCGATAAGGCGCGAAAGAGAATTCATGCGATAAAGCACAGCAAAATCCTTATGCTTTGCGCCGTCGGCCACCCCTTGTGCAATTTTATCTACTATATAATCTGCCTCGTGATAGTCGCTCTCTGCTTTAAAGAAGCTAAGATTTTCGCCGGGCTCGGCCTGTGTCCACAGGTTTTTACCCTTGCGACCCTCGTTATTTTCTATCACACCATTAGCCGCCTGTAAAATTTTGCCGCTGGAGCGATAGTTTTGCTCTAACTTAATGACGGCAGCGCCATAAAAGTCCTTTTCAAAGTCCAAAATATTGCGTATATTTGCGCCGCGCCAGCCGTAAATGCTTTGGTCATCATCGCCCACAACGCATATATTGCCATGGCCGCTGGCCAACATGCGCACAAGCTGATATTGCGCCGTGTTGGTGTCTTGATATTCGTCCACCATGATGTAACGAAAGCGGCGCGCGTATTTTTCCAGCACAGCAGGGTTATGCATAAAAACTTCCAGCGTCTTTAAAATTATGTCATCAAAATCCAGCGCATTATTGCTATACAACTGCTTTTGATAATTCTTGTAAATTTCAGCGATAATTTCCTGGCGGTATTCTCCGCGCACCATGGTTGCAAAGTCTTCAGGGCCGACAAGCTCGTCCTTTTGACGGCCAATATGGCCCAGCACCACCTTTGGCGGAAATTGCTTTTCGTTGATGTTAAGCTCCTTTAACACGCCCTTCATCAGCCTTGCAGTGTCGTCCATATCATAAATAACAAATGAATTATCATAGCCGATATGATGTATCTCACGCCGCAAAATGCGCACACAGCACGAATGAAATGTGGCAACCCACATATCATGAGCACCTTGGGGCATAAGGCTATGTATGCGCTCTTTCATTTCTTTGGCGGCGCGGTTTGTAAAGGTGATGGCCAGCATCTCATAAGGTGCTGCCAGATGGCTTGCAATATGCGCCATGCGATGCGTCAGCACTCTCGTCTTGCCGCTGCCGGCCCCCGCAATAAGCAAAAGCGGCCCCTGGGTGTGCAGCACCGCCTCTTTTTGCATGGGGTTAAGCCCCTTTGTAAAGTCCGTTTCCAATTCTTTTCCCCCTCGCAATGTGGTATAAGCTTCTACAGACAATAATACTATAGAAAAGAGAAACATGCAAGGAGGTATCTATGACAACATTAAGCATGAGGCGAAAATTGTTGCTTATTATGGCCATTGCAGTGTTTGCGCTGGCATTTTTGACCTTTCGTGTGTTTTACATACAAATTGCCCAAGGGGAGACCCTACAGGCCCGGGCTTACGAGCAGCAAACCCGCGACCGCCTGATAACACCCAACAGAGGAAATATTTACGACCGTAATATGGTTGGCCTGGCCGTGACACAGACAGTTGCCAGCGTCAGCGTAATACGCGCTCAGATAGAGGATGCGGAATTTGTGGCGCAGACACTATCAACCATGCTGGATATGGATTATGACTTGCTTTACGAAAAAGTAAACCGCCGTGTGGCCTTAGAGCGCATCAAAAACAATGTGCCTATTGAGATTGCAGAGCAGCTGCGCCAAATGCGCATACCAGGCATCATTATTGACGAGGATGTGGCGCGCATTTATCCCTTTTCGGGGCTGGCGGCGCAGGTGATAGGCTTTGTGGGCCGCGACAACCAAGGCATCATCGGCCTAGAGGCCAAATATGACGCGTATCTGGCGGGCAGCCGTGGCAGAATTCTCACGGAAACCGACGCCAGAGGCCGAGAGCTTATTGACAGCGAAACTATCCGCATTGCACCACAGGACGGATATAATCTTGTGATAACCATTGACGCGGTGATACAGCAATTTGCAGAGCAGACAATAGCCGTGGCAGTAGAATCCAAAAGTGCCGTGCGGGGCGCAATTGTCGTAATGGACGCGCAAAACGGCGCGATTTTGGCCATGGCCAACGCACCGGGCTTCGACCTTAACGACCCCTTCACAATCAACAATGCAGACCTTGAGGCCATCTGGGGCAGCTTTACAACCGAAGAGCAAATGAATCATTTAAACCAGATGTGGCGAAACTTTACGATAAATGATACTTATGAGCCGGGCAGTACTTTTAAGATTGTGACGGGTGCGGCGGGCATTGAAGAAGGCGTGGCCACAACCGAAAGCATGTTTAATTGTAGCGGATTTACGGTTGTTGGTGGGCGGCAGATACGCTGCTGGCGGCATCCTAGGGCCCACGGCTCTTTAAATTTTGTGGAAGGCTTTCAGCATTCATGCAACCCTGTGTTTATGAGCCTTGGTGAAGCCCTTGGCGCTGAAGTTTTTCACGAATATATGCAACGTTTTGGCTTTGCGGAGCGCACAGGGGTGGACCTGCCCGGCGAGGCCGTGGGCATTATGTTTGCCCTTGAAAACATAGGGTCTGTAGAGCTTGCAACAATGTCCTTCGGCCAAAGCTTCCAGATAACGCCTTTGCAGCTTATGCGGGCGGGGGCGGCCACAATAAATGGCGGATATCTGGTTACGCCCCATGTGGGCATGAAAATTGTTGATAATGACGGCAATTTGGTTGAAGAATTTTTTCACGAAAGGGGCAGGCAAATTATTTCGCCGACCACATCGGAAATTATGAAAGATGTGCTGGAAAGTGTTGTCTACGTGGGCACAGGCAATCGCACATATATCCCCGGATACCGCATTGGCGGCAAAACAGCCACAAGCCAGAAGCTGCCCCGTGGCAGCGGCCGCTATATCGCATCGTTCATGACATTTGCACCAGCGGAAAACCCTGAAATTATCGTGCTTGTGCTTATTGACGAGCCCAAGGGTGCATATTACGGCGGCCAAGTGGCCGGGCCTGTGATGAAGCAGCTTTTGGCCAGCATTTTGCCGTATCTTGAGATAGAGCCGATATTTAATGAAGAAGAGCTGGCAACGGAAGGGGTGGGGCAGGTGGCTGTTCCGCAGCTTATAGGCCAAAGTGTACGAGACGCGCAAAATATTTTACGTACCCTTGGTGTGGATGTGGAAACTTTTGGGACAGGGCAGATAATTATAAATCAGTTTCCGCTGGCGGGCGAGGTTATAAACCAAAATTCTCGCGTGATAGTTTATCTCTCTGACAATGAAATGTAACAATATTTACGTTGAATTTGTCACCCATTTTATGTTATAATTGTTTGGATAGACATGAAAAGGGCGAATGGATATGGAAATTAGGCTTGCGACATTAAATGACATAGACGCGATATGCCCGCTTTTAAACGAGTTTTTCGCTTACAATGCAGGGCTTGCGCCTATGTTTTGCAAGATGGATGACGAACGCGGCGACTATCCCAAAAGCATTATCGAAAGTAGCGATGCAGATTTTTTGATTGCTGTTGAAAATGGCATTATCAGGGGATTTGTTCACATAAGTCAAATGAAAACACCGCCTTTTGGCTCTATTGTACCCTATCGTTATGCTGAAATTATTGGTTTTATGGTGACGGAAGCACATAGAGGAAAAGGAATTGGCACGAAGCTGATGGATGCCGCCAAAGAATGGAGCAACGCCCGAAACCTTGATTATATAGAGCTTGCCGTTATGGCCAATTCCAAAAATGCACTTGAATTTTACGAACAAAAAGATTTTAGCACTACATTGCATATCATGAGACACATGTCGGCTAAATAGAAACATTTGGGAGGGCGCGATGAAGCTTAGGGATATTTTTGTTGATACAAAATTTACTGAAATCGCCGGAAACACTGAAATTACAGGTATTTGTATAGATTCTAGAAAGGTGCAGCCGGGCAACCTCTATGTCTGTATAGAAGGCATACAGGTGGACGGCCATAGCTATGTCGCAGAGGCCGTCGGCAAAGGCGCGGCAGCGGTTTTGCATAAAAAAGGCAAGCGCGGCATGAAGGACATTGACGTGCCCCTGGTAGCCGCCGAAGACACGCGTCTTGCGCTGGCCTTCGTATGCAAACGGTTTTTTGGCGACCCTACAGCAGGCATGA
>WQVI01000103.1 GCA_009781625.1 Defluviitaleaceae bacterium
ACCTTAACACCGCCCGCCATCAGCTAACACAAGCAAATGCCCAATTGGATAGCCTTTTCCGCCATCAAGTGGTGGCCATGCAAAATTTAAACCATATGTTGGGCCTGCCCTTATCCAATGATACTGCCATCACCCTTAACCGCACATATGCCAGCCCGCCTTCAAATGTAGAGCAGCATATAGCGCGAGAAGTGCCACAATCCATCAATATCCGCCAGTTGGAGCTTGATGTGGCATCTGCCATAGGCGCGCGTCGCGTATATACCAACAGCAACGCAGAAATTAACATAACCGACAATGACCGCCACCGCGCCCTTACCACGGCGGCGGCAAGCCACAACACCATAGCCAGCCTTAGAAACCGCATTGCCCTGCAAGACACTGTAGACCGTGCCAGAACAGGGCTGGAACAAGCCGAGCGTAACATGTCTGCTGCCATCCACCGCGCCCACACCAACTACACGGGCTTGGTAGCGCAAGAAGCCAGCCTACAAAGGGACCTAACCCAAGCCCAAGCCGCATTAGAGGCAGTGGTTATTAACTTTGAACTTGGCTACGCAACCCAGCTTGAAGTAGACCGCGCAAATTTGGCGATACTTGCGATACAGCAGGATATAGAGAGAGTTTTGAACGACATGTGGATACAGGCCTTTATACTTGAAAACCCTTCGTTGTTGCAATAATATAGCAATTCTACTTATAACCGCTTAACTTAAAAAACCAGCGACAATTTCAGTCGCTGGTTTTTTGATGTCCCTAGCCTAATTTTATCAGCATCAAGCTTGCATTTGCACCTTCTGCAAGAGATATGGCCATTAAGATATCGGCGGATATGGTCATATCTATGACGTCACCCTTTTCCAGCATAACTATAGCCGAGCCAAACATGTCAACTTGGTCGTTAAGTCCTGCTCTGCGCACTGTTGTCGTAGCTTTAATAGGGTCGTCATTATGATTTACAGACAGCGTCATCTTGGATATGCCAAGTGTTCTGCAGGCTAAACGATATTGAACAAGATAGGCGCCACCTTCTTCAATAATTATCCTATCATGCATTTTAAGGTCTAGCCCATGGGTTGGCATAATATCAGAAAAAGTTATGCGCTCTGGTGTTGCTCTAAGGGTTATGTTGCCAGTTTCGGTATTAACAAGGCCTCCGGCAACACCGGTGCCAGCCGGGCCCTGCGGACCTTGCGGACCCGCCTCGCCAGTTGGGCCGCTATGCCCTCTTGGGCCTCTTTCGCCCATATGTCCGCGCGGGCCTCTTTCGCCGGACGGGCCGGGTTTGCCTTCAGGGCCGGGCGGGCCGGGCTTGCCCCCTTTGCAGGGCGCGATGCAAATCTGCAATTGTCTGGTTTTTCTCTTTTCATCTAAAATCAGCATTACAGTCACTCCTTTACTGGATTTGTCTTTCTATCCATTATACTCGTCCAGTAAAAAAAATGTTACAAGCGTGTATTTTATCATGATATTAAAACTTCATGCCCTTTAAGGCTGCAAAAGGATTGTCATCGTTTTTATCTTTTTCATTCAATTTGCCCATAAAGGCCTCAATTTCCCTTTTGGACATAACATTTCGCTCTGCCGCTTTACGCTTCTCAAAGGATGCATATTTTTCCTTAAAGCCACAGGCGCAAACGATATGCCTATTGTCTCCTTCCCCAACGATGCTAAGCCATTTATGGCAATGAGGGCATTTGGAGCGGATGGACATAGAGACATTTATGCGACTATTGCATTCGCGGTCCTGACACACCAGCATCTCGCCTTTTTTGCCCGCCACTTTTAGCATAAACATGCCGCATTCCGGGCATTTTGTGGTGCTTAGGTTGTCATGCTTAAACACATGGGTACTGCCTTTTATCTCCGCTATAAGCTCTTGGGTGTATTTGCGTATGCCGCGCAAAAACTCGTCCTTTTTCGCCTTGCCTTCGGAGATGCTTGAAAGTCTTTGCTCCCAATTGCCCGTAAGCTCTGGAGATTTTAAATCCTTGGGCACAAGCTCCAGCAGTTGCCTGCCCTTTGATGTGGACAATATATCCTTGCCCCGCTTTTCAATGACAAAATTATCGAACAGCTTTTCGATGATGTCCGCCCGTGTGGCAACAGTCCCCAGTCCTCCGGTTTTTGATAGCGTATCGGCCAGCATTTTATCCTTACTTTCCATATATTTCGCAGGGTTTTCCATCGCCGACAGTAATGTGGCGTCATTAAAAGGCGCAGGTGGGCTCGTCTTGCCCTCAGTCATCTTTATGTCCTTTATAGACACCTTATCGCCGCGATTTAAGCTAGGCAGCTTTTGCTCAACCCCTTCGTCATCGTCGTCATCGTCGTCATAATTATAAACCGCCTGATATCCCTGATTTAAAACCACTTTCCCATTAGCCGCAAATATCTCGCCGCCAATTTTCACCTTCACAGACACTTTTTCATATTCAAAGGGCGGATAAAACACGGACAGAAAGCGGGTTATCACCAAATCATACACTTTACGCTCTCTTTCGTCCAGCGCGCGCAAATCCAGAGGATGCTCTGTGGGGATTATCGCGTGATGGTCGCTTACCTTGGCATTGTCCACAAAATTCGCGTTAGTGCGTATGCCCCTTCGCAAAACTTCACCGCACATCTTGGCATAAGGCGGCACCTGGCAGGCCCTAAGCCTCTCAGGGATGGTGGGCACAATGTCGCTGGAAAGATATCGAGAATCCGTCCGCGGATATGTCAGCACTTTATGCGCCTCGTAAAGCCGCTGGGTTATGGCCAGCGTCTCTTTGGGCGAAAAGCCGTATCGCTTGCTGGCATCGCGCTGCAATTCTGTTAAATCGTACAATTTCGGCGGGTGTTTCATCTTCCTGGTCTTGCTAACATCTGATACGGTGCCTTCCCGCATACCCTTCAGCTTGACCAAAACCCCATCCACCTTCTTCTTGTCAAAGCACCGGGTGTTCCCTGTTTTATCATCAAGCCAATTTAGCCTAAACGCGCTGGCACTAGCCGCCAGCCCATAATAAGGTGTTGGCACAAATTTCCTTATCTCCTCTTCGCGCTTTACGATGATGGCCAACGTGGGTGTCTGTACGCGTCCGCAAGAAAGCTGGCTGTTAAACTTCGTCGTAAGACAGCGCGTGGCGTTAATACCCACCAACCAATCCGCCTCAGCCCTAGCCTTAGCCGAATCCCGCAGTCCCAAATAAAATTTGCCATCTTTCAAATTTTGAAAGCCTTCTCGGATGGCCTTGTCCGTCACAGAGGAAATCCACAATCGCTTTATGGGCTTGTTACACTTGGCTTTCTCAATAATCCATCGAGCAACAAGCTCCCCTTCCCGCCCCGCATCCGTTGCAATAACAATGCCGCTAACATCTTTGCGCAGCAGCAAATCCTTAACAACCTTATACTGCTTGGCCGTCTGGGGTATTACCGTAAGGCGCAGCACATCAGGCATTATGGGCAAATGGTTTATATTCCAGCTTTTGTAGGCGGGGTCATATTCTTCAGGGTCTGCCAGCGTCACCAAGTGCCCCAACGCCCATGTCACAACATGCTTAGGCCCTTCCATATAGCCATTTCCGCCGCCTCTGCATCCAAGCACCCTTGCAATATCCTTACCCACAGAGGGTTTTTCAGCAAGCACCAATGTTTTCATAAATTACGTCCTCTCGTCACAACCATTTTTTGTGATTATGCCACACAAAAACCCCACAGACAAGTACCTCCCGTCCGTCGCCCCATCCTAATTTTCATATATGCCCTATGACCGACATATATTGTATGGAGCGAAAACGTAGATAGTACGTTATAAGGGGGCAATCCGGTGAAGGCCTACATCGAAGAAAGAGCCGTAGAAGTTGCGAATTTTATAATTTCAAGCAACGCCACCGTAAGAGAAACCGCGAAAAAGTTTGGCATATCAAAATCTACCGTTCATATGGTGTTCCTATTCCGTGTCGATGTGATTATGTGATTGAGTATGGGAAGCAAGGTTGTAAAAATAGAGAATGAGAGGGCATGTCGCTCTCTCATTTTTCGTTAT
>WQVI01000104.1 GCA_009781625.1 Defluviitaleaceae bacterium
CAGAAACACCCCCAGCCCAACACCTAACATCAAAAGCGTAGACCCTGCAAGAAGGTCTATTACGCCGCCAAAAGAGCTTAGCGAATACGCCGCCATCAGCACCATGGCAATACCCAAAAATACTTTTACAACAAACAAAATTTTTTTCATGCAAAATCGCCCCCTAACTTCTGTTATCATAGATTATATGCCCATTGGACAAACTTTAGGTCAGATTGACATCGCGCAAAAATTATGATATATTTCGATTATGAAAGTTTTGATAACTTCCGGCGGCACCGCCGAAAAAATTGATACTGTACGCAGCATCGTAAATACCTCTACAGGCAGACTTGGATGCGCCATTGCTGAGGCTTTTGCGGCGCGCGGCGCGCATGTTTTCTATGTTTGCGGCAAGGGTGCGGCACGGCCTACAGCCAAAGTTGATGTGATAGACATTGACGATGTGGCAAGCTTGCAAGTGGCCATCACGCATCTGCTTGAGAAAAATGACGTTGACATAATTATCCATGCCATGGCCGTTTCAGATTATCGCGTTAAAGATGTTTTAACTACTGACGGTATTTCCCAGGACATAAATGGCAAAATAAGCTCCGGACATAAAGAGCTTATCGTCCATCTGGAAAAGACAGTGAAGATTATTGGCATGTTGCGCGGGCTGTCGCCAAAGTCCATTATCATGGGGTTTAAGCTACTGGATAATGTGTCCCACGAAACCTTGATAAATACGGCACACGGGCTGCTTGTGAAAAACCAATGCAACTTTGTGTTGGCAAATGATGCCACCGAAATTTTTGGCGATGGGCACAAGGGATATTTGATTGATGAAAGCCGCAACTATAGCACATACAACACAAAGGCCGAAATTGCACAGGCCATAGTGCAGACCACTTTGGATTTTGGGAGGGACCCATGAAGAAAAACATTGTTTTGGGCATAACAGGCTCTATCGCAGCATACAAAGGGGCGGAAATAGCAAATTTGCTGAAAAAAGATGGCAATAGCGTGCATGTTATTATGACGGCCGCCGCTACGAAATTTATCACGCCTTTGACGTTGCAATCCCTTACGAAAAACAAAGTATATGTGGATATGTTTGAAGAAATTGCCTACGAAGATGTGCGGCATATATCCTTGGCCCAGCGGGCGGATATTTTTGTGATAGCACCCGCTTCGGCCAATATCATCGGCAAAATTGCAAATGGCATAGCCGACGATATGCTATCTACCGTGGTTATGGCCACAAGAGCCCCTGTTTTAATTTGCCCCGCTATGAATACCGCCATGTATGAAAACCCCATTGTGCAAGGCAATATGGACAAGCTTGCGGGTCTGGGCTATCATTTTGTGCAACCGCGCGAATCGCTTTTAGCTTGCGGCGATGTGGGCCGCGGGGCCATGGCAGAGCCGGGCACCATCGTGCAGGAAATAAACAGGCTTTTGGGAGAAAAATGATGGATAAAATCCTTTTTACAACGGGCATACCCAACGAATTTATTGATGTACATATGCCAAAGGCAAACCCGACATTTTCTGTGATTTATATTTACGGCTACCGCCAATATGCCAAGGGTGCGGCCGTGGTTTGCTGCGAAGAAATGGCAGATATATTTGACATAACCATCAAGGACGTGGAAAAAGCATGGAAATATTGGGAAAAAGCGGGCCTTGTTGAAATTGTGTCTAAAGGCGATAATGGTTTAGAGCTTGCTTTTCTGGATGCGCGTACCGTCAAGCCAAAGAAGGCGCAAATAAAGGAAATTACAGAATATTCGCTGCATGATATTGAGGTTCATCTGAAAGACAAAGAGGTTCAGAGGCTGTTTGAGGTGGTGCATATCCTTATGGGCAAGCCTTTGACGGATGCAGAGAGGCAGATGTACCTGGGCTTTTACGACGACCTGGGACTTTCCGTTAACGTTATCAGCGTTATGCTGGAATATTGCATTGACAAAAACAAAACCCATAACAACTATCTGCGCACCGTGGCACGAGATTGGGCAGAGCGCGGCATAACCACCGAAGAAGAGGCCGAAAATTACATAGACCTCTTTAACAACGAATATCGCGTGATTTTACGAAACTTCGGCGTTTCAGGCCGTGACCCCATTGAAAAAGAAATTGAATATATGCAACGCTGGCTAAAAGAGGACGGCTTTGACATGTCCATGATAAAACTGGCTTGCGAAAAAACTATCATGAACAAAGGCAGTGCCAATTTTGCCTATGCGGACGGCATTTTCCGCAAATGGAAAAAGGACAATATACATACAGCCGAGCAGGTGAAAGAGCTGGAAAAAACCTATTACGATAATGTGAAATCTACCCGCAAGCCAGCAGTTGGGGCGAAGGATAAAGGCAAACAGCGCGCTAAGTTTCAAAATTACGAGGGGCGCAAATGGGATTATGAAAAGCTGGCGCAAATGGAGAATGAGTATCTTGATAGGAAGATTGCGGAATAAAAAAGGGGCTATGTCGACTAAAGTCGACTAAAGATTCCGACTAAACTCGGGCTTACAGCCGTTACTTCTAGTCGGGTTTACCCGACACTACCTATGAAAAGCAGGAGGCATCTACCTTGTCACAAATTTTTAAAGAGGCCATGAGAGAATTAGAAAAGCAACGCTTGCAGGCCCAAAAGGCCCTAAACGCCAGGCAAGGTTTTTTATACGAAAAATTGCCCAATATAAAAAAAATTGATGATGAAATGGCAGATATTGGCCTTTATTTGGCAAAGCTTGTGCTAAAAAGAGATACGGCTAATGAGGCAGACGCCTTGCGTGCAAGAAGCGAAAACTTGGCCCAGGAAAAGGCGCGTATCCTATATGACAATGGCTATGACGATGCTTTTTTCCTGGAAGTTTATAATTGTGCGGACTGCAAGGATACGGGCTATCTTCAGCAGAAGCATTGCCATTGCCTAAAACAGCGGCTAATAGCCAAATATTACGAAATGTCAAATCTGTCTAAGGTGCTAGAGCGGGAAAACTTTGATGCCTTTAATATCAATTATTATTCTGATGTCATTGATATTGCCTGTGGCATAAGCCCGAGAGACAACATAAACCGCATCTGGACTACCAGCTTAAAATTTGTAGAAAATTTTGACAAGCGGTTTGAAAATATGCTTTTTTATGGCCCAACGGGCCTCGGCAAAACCTTTTTATCAAATTGCATCGCAAAAGAGCTTTTAGACGCGGGCAAAACGGTGCTTTATACCACGGCAGCCCAGCTATTTAAGATGGTGGAAGATGCGCGCTTTAACCGCGGCGAAATGGCCGAAAACGCGACCTACCTATCCATGGTGCTGGATGTGGATCTGCTTATCATTGATGACCTAGGCACAGAATTTTCCACCGTTGTCACAAATTCAGAACTTTTCAACTTCATTAACACGCGCCTTTTAAGCAAAAGCTCCACGATAATTTCTACCAACCTAGCCCCCAGCAATTTTGAGGAATATTACAGCGACCGCATAACATCCCGTATTTTTGGAGAGTATACGTTGCTGTCATTTATTGGGGACGATATACGCATCGCCAAAAAGCATGGATATTAGTATACTCAAATAACCGCAAAACAGTAACAATAAAACGCAGAATTTTTGTCAAAATGCAAAATCATTTGTGACGACGCGTGCCTTTAGGCACGCTAGGAGCAAATGATGAAGCAGTTTGGCAAA
>WQVI01000105.1 GCA_009781625.1 Defluviitaleaceae bacterium
GTCCCTTCGTCCTAACGTGCCTTTAGGCACGCGTCGTCCTCAGCTCCTTGATTGGCGAAAAATCGCCTCACAAATCTGCATTTTCTTATAGTGGGAACAGGCCCTAATAACGTAATTTTAGGAGAAATTTATGCTGGCACTAGAAATTTTATTGGTTATATGGATTATTGTCGCTTTAATAATTGTTTTCGAGCGCAGAGTTTACCGCAATATCATTTATTTTGGTATTTTTTCGTTGGTTACTTCTGTGTGCTTTTTACTTTTGGGTTCGCCTGATGTGGCTATGGCTGAAGCTGCAATTGCTGTTTTCTCAACCATATTTTTCATTATTTGCATAGAGAGATATTACGGACGCAGGGGCAGCAAGGCTGAAATTGGCCCCGAATCTTTGCGCCGCGGGCGGTGGGTTATAAAAATTGTGCTGCCACTGGTGTTTTGCGCCGGGCTTATGGCCCTATTTGTGCATTTTATGCCTACCGGCCCCGTTAGCACATATTTAAAAGACCAATATTTGCTAGCTTTTATGACAGATGTGGGCGGCGAAAACGCTGTGGCCGCTATTTTGCTTGGCTATCGCGTGTACGATACGCTTTTTGAAGCGTTGATACTAGTTATTGCTGTTGTGGCCGTAGCCCATATGTCCTGGCTGGATAGGACAGCAGTAGATGACGGTCGCCACAGCGAAATAGAAAATTCTTCCATGGCTGTCTTCACCTTACGCATAATTTCACCGATAATTTTGCTGTTTGGCACATATTTGATATTAAATGGGCACATATCCGCAGGCGGCGGCTTTCAGGGCGGCGTTGCCATTGCCACCTTCTTCATCTGCCGATATTTAATTTACGATATTTACGACATATCAGTAAAAAAAGTAATAAAACTGGAAGAATATGTGTTTATTTTTATCATCCTCATCGCCGTGCTTGCTGTTTTCGTAGGCTCTAAGGCGTTTTTGGCCTATACTTTCGATTACTTCACGGAAGCCTTCCAGGATTCCTATCTCATAATTATGAATGTTCTCATTGGCCTAAAAGTGGCCTGCGGCTTCTTTATAATTTTCTATCGCTATGTGGCTATAGAGCGCAGAGAAGATTCGCCGGAAGAAATTTCGCAAAGATTTAAAGAATCATCAGGAGGCGACCATAATGTTTAATCTTGAAGTTTTGGATATTTTCGCGGTTTTATTGTTTTTCATATCCCTTTTCGGCCTTATCACAGCCCGAAATGCTATAAAAACAATTGTCTTCACGCTTATTATGCAAACATCCATCATCATGTTTTGGCTGTTTTTAAGCGGCAGGACAGGCACCATACCACCGATAATTTACGATACTGCCCTGCTTTATGACATGACAATAATAGCGGACCCCACGCCCCAGGCCCTGATGCTCACCGCCATAATTATCGGCATATCTGTCACGGCCATCAAGATAACAATGCTAAACTATCTGTTTAGAAGATATAACACTGCCGATTGGGCCTTGATGCAAAAGGCTTCGGAAAAAGAAATGACAGATAATCCGTATAGTTAGCGGGAGATAGGCACTGCGTTAAAAAGCGCGACAAAGGCAAGTGCAATTCCTGTCATAATACACCCTAAACTGAGGAGAAAATTTAACCAATGCTACCCTATTTTGTAATAATTCCTGTCTTAATTGCCGTCATACTTTTTATTTTTGCCACAAACAAAGCAGCAAGAATTTTGGCAATAGCCCTTCAAGCCATCTTCGTCGTTTTGTCTTTCGTTTTGCTTTGGCAAACCCGTGACGGCCAAATTATCCATGTCATTGGCGACTATGACGGCTTTTTGGGTATAATTTTACGTGCATACACCCTTTCTGCCGTCTTCATGGTGCTTTGCGGCGTTATTTTTCTTGCCGTGGCAATTTATAGCTTTAACCAAAGCGACAGCCGCACTTTCTGGTTTTTGTTGTTTATTTTACAGTCTGCTTTAGTCGGCCTCTTCCTCTCCCGTGACCTATTCAACATCTTTGTTATGATAGAGGTGGCTACCGTTATAGTTACCATTTTGCTTATGTACGACAAAAAATCCCGAGATATGCTGTCGGGACTGGTTTTCCTCATGCTTAACGTTGTGGCCATGCTCTTCTATCTCTTTGGCATAGGCTATATTTACATGCTGACAGGTGTGTTTGACATTTATGCCGTTGGGCACGCGCTGGCAACGGTGCCGCAGGAAGATTTGGTGATACCTTACGCCCTCATCATGACAGGCATCGCCTTTAAATGCTCCATTATCCCCATTTTTGGCTTTTTGCCCAAAGTGCGCCTGTACCCTAAGGCGCCATCGGCCGTAGCTACCATACTTTCCGGCGTGCAAATAAAAACCATGGTATATATGTTTATCCGTCTGCAAGAAATGTTTGGCGACTTTTCCTCCCACAATTTCTTCTTAGCAGTGGGCATTGCGGCCAGCCTCACGGGCGTCGTTATGGCCATCTGCCAAACCGATATAAAGATGATTTTGGCGTATCACACAATGAGCCAGGTAGGCCTTATCATTATAGGTCTTTCCGCTGGTAGCTACTATTCAATGATAGGCGGGCTTTATCATATCGTAAGTCACGCCACATTCAAATCTGCTCTATTTTTGTCTGCGGGCATTATCGCACATTCTTACGGTACGCGGGATGTGTATAAAATACGCGGCGTTTTAAAACGAATGCCGATAGTTGGCATGGTAACGCTGTTTGCCGTGCTGGGCATCATTGGCGCGCCGCTTTTCATCGGCAGCATCTCGAAATACTTCATCGCGGCGGATGTACCCCTTTGGCTTGAAATAACCACGATAATAATAAGCTTGGGCACGATAATATCCTTTATCAAATATGCAGGTGTGCTGTTTGGTAAAGACCCCGGGCTGGAAGGCCCTGCTGTAAAGCCTGATATTTGGCGGGTGGTGCCTTCGGTGGCCCTTGGTGCCTTCTGCCTTATCGGCGGCATCTTTGGTGGCCCCCTGGTAAGGTTTTTGCTTGCAACAGACGCATCCATAGACCCCTGGGGATATGTCACAAAGTCCCTGATATTCTTCGCCAGCCTCGGGGCGGGTCTTCTTATCTACAAATACATTGTCTACGGCAATGTTACGCTAAAACGCATAGGCACGCTAAATTTGGGTTTTAGAAGTGTGTGTGCGGCCATGGCAGCATTCTTTGGATTAATTGTGATATTTGTTGGATTTTTTTAAGTAAAATATACTCAAATAACCGCAAAACAGTAACAATAAAACGCAGAATTTTTGTCAAAATGCAAAATCATTTGTGACGACGCGTGCCTTTAGGCACGCTAGGAGCAAATGATGAAGCAGTTTGGCAAA
>WQVI01000106.1 GCA_009781625.1 Defluviitaleaceae bacterium
CGGCAAATTCCTCCGCATCTTCCACATCCATAACAACACGCCCCATATTTTCGCGGTTATGCACAGCATTTTCGTTAAACAGCCGCTCTATACGGTCTATCTCGCCGCTTTCCCTTTGATGTGCCTCACGCAGCAGGTTGAGGGCCTCATCCAGCACGTTGGACTCGTTCTCCGTCGCCAGCCCTTCGCTCACGGCATTTTCCAATGCCATAACCTGCACCACAATAATCTGCCGCAAAATATCCTGCTCTTCTTTTAACGCTTCGTTATAATACGATGCGCTTTCACCGCCCGAAAGGTCATTAAGGCTCATAAGGACTTGCGTCACCGCAGAAATATATGTCTTGTAAAAGTCATTTATGCATTTATTGGCAACATCCGCCGAAATTTCCTTACAAATGGCCTGAAAATCCTCGAAGCTCATATCTTCAGCATCAAGCAAACGCCGCTTCACTTCGACATTATCAAAATCATAGCTCACTACATCGTCCATCTGTACTAAGGCTTCATCAATAATTTTCGATACAATACTCTTCTTCTCTGCTTGCACAGATTTAACCATATCTTCCATTTCGGACATCATCAAAAGTCTAGATGTCAAAACCTCATAAATACCATCCCAGATTTCTTTTATCGGCAATGAGGTTATGGGCTTTTCATCATCCAGATAGATATTCATCACATCGCTATACGCGCCGATGATGCGCATATAGCATTCAAAAATTTCTGCATCATAAGAAGGCAGTGATTCATCGTCGCTGCAAGCCATGTTTATCTTTTCTACCACAAGATGTTTTGCACCACGAAAAGCATCTGCCCGCGCCGCATCAATAATTTTATCAGCGGCGCGCGCGATGGCAATCCATTTACCAAAAATCTTACTTTCTTGTTTTAAATTTTGTTTGCCGTTTTTAGCCACGGTTTCACTTCCTAATATAATTCATCTACAGATAGTTCTGTCGCAACGCCATCCACACTGGTGGATTTTGCTGTAACTTTCAACATATTATCTTGGCTGATATTGAAAATAACTTTCACCTTCTCCTTGCCTTTAGGGGCTTGCGGTATGCCGCGCAAATTGGTGCCGGCAAGACGTTTCATGCCGGGACGGCTAACCTGCAAGGCCTCACCCGCGGCTGATGGCTCGGTATTTTCATACACAACGATAGCCATAGATGGTATATTATCGAAGTTTGTTGTCAAAAGCTCGCTTGCTTCCACAACAAGGCCTTCTCTCGGGATATCCATCCCCGCCGCAACAATTTCCATAAAGCGGCGTCCAGCAAGCTCCAGCCCAAGGGGGTGTATGGTTTTTTCTTGCACTGTCGGCCCCTTTAAGGTCGGCATCATTATCATATTGCAATAGTACGCCGCACCCTGGGAGATAGACAAGGCAGGACTGATTTTAGATTTAAACGGCTCTTTGCCGAACTTTTCAGTAATTTTACGTCCAACAAGAGGGATGGAAGAACTGCCGCCCACAAGGAAAATCTCGTCAATATCGCCAGCCGTAAGGCCACCTGCTTCAAGGCATTTGTCGATGCATTGTAATGTAGAATCTATGATATCGTTAAGGCTTTTGCCCTCAAACTTTCCAAAGATGTCCTCATGGTCATTTTGCAGGCTATTACGCTTGTAGTTTTCAAAGTCCTCCAGCGTAACTTCCATATTTATATTTACAATTTTTGGTTCTTGGATAAACGGCGCAAGTGTTATCTTTGTAGATTTGGATTGGCTAAGCCTTTCCTTCGCTTGGTTTGCAACCTGCTGCAAGCGCACCTGGGCAACCTTTTTCTGACGCTTGGACACGCCATCATCGGCGTTTTCGTCATAAAGATTAATTTCTCCGTCAGTAAGCTTATTAAATTCTTCCAAAATCATGTCAATGATAATTTTGTCGATATCATTGCCGCCAAGGTCGTTATCACCATAGGTGGAAACGATGGAGATATTAGGCTCGTCATCTTCTGACGCTTCAATCTTCAAGATACAAGCATCAAAAGTGCCGCCGCCGAAGTCATAGACTAATATCTTCTTATCCTTCGTTTCGTTAACAGCATATGAAATAGCCGCCGCCGCAGGCTCTAGACGCAGATAGACGCTATCCTCATCAAAGCCAGCCAAAACCGCCGCTTGCTTCGTCATTTTCTTTTGCTTGTCCGTCGAATTTGCCGGCACAGTGATAACACAGCCCGAAAATTCGCCATCAATATTAAGCTCGTCCTGCGCATATTGGTCTGCCTTTTGCTTTAGATATCCCAAAATTTCGCCCGCTATTTGCTCCGGCGTAAAGCTATGATCTCTTTCATCCACGGATACTTTTATGGCCGCATCACTGCCAAGATAACGCTTTATTGAAAGTACCGTCGAAAGCGGATAAATAACCGCCGCCTCTTTAGCTTGCACGCCAAAAATACGTGCCAGCTTTTGCGGGTCATCGGCGTCTGTCTCAAATTGTACGGCCGTTGGGAAGATGTTGCCGCCGTCAATTGGTATCGTTTGCGCCTCACCATCTTTAAAATTATAGATGCTTACAACGCTGTTTGTTGTTCCAAAGTCAATGCCCAGATATAGGCCTCTTTCCATGTCCAGTCCTAATGTTCCCATGATGTCCTCCTTATTCTTTATAACGGGCGACAGAGTGTCGCCCCTACTTACTATAGCAGTTTCGCCCTAGGCGTATCTTTTTCCATCAGCCTTTCCGCCACAATCTCTTCCACCGTATCATATCTAAATATCCGCTCATACACAAGCGCACTATTGATAATATAATACAAATCCGCTGGTTTTTCAAGTATATGCGAGCGGTTGTTTTCAATTTTAGCGGGCTGCGTCGTCACGCTGCTCGCCCCTATTGTTTCCTTGAAATAATATTCCAGCTCCTCTCCGTAAAAATGCGGCACATGGCAGGCATACAGGCCAAAGCACAGGTATTTCATTGGCACCTCTACAAAATCTGCCTCGCCTGCCACCCTGTAATGAAAACTGATGACTTGTCCAGCTTTGCCCCTATGCAAAAAGGGCATATTCTTTTCTATATACGGCAAAATGTAATTTTTGTCTTTTATTTCTTTAAAAATTGGCCAGATTATGTCGGCGGCAAGGGTAGCCTCCAGAGCGCGGCGCAAAATATCAGCAGAACTTGCTGTAGCAACAGAATTTTTGATGTATACGTGAGCCAAGCCATACGCTAAAAATTCTTCGCCTGTGGCCACAAAAACCTTCTCCATCGCGTAAATTGCGTCATATTCAGGTGTCAGGCTGTTTACAATAATTTCGTAGCTCATGTAAACCGCAAAATCTTTTAGAATGTCGCTATCTAG
>WQVI01000107.1 GCA_009781625.1 Defluviitaleaceae bacterium
ATGACGGTTGAACTGTCGCGGACATCCCTATATAAAACACAACGTCCAACTGTCATTGCGAGGCCAACGGTGGTTAAAAAGCCAGTGCAGTACAGGGCCGAAGCAATCCAGCTTACGTCAACATCAAAATTTATACACATCGGTTATCTGGATTGCTTCGGACTTGTACGTTATCATAATTCAACTGTCGTAGTCCTCGCAATGACGGTTGAACTGTCGCGGACATCCCTATATAAAACACAACGTCCAACTGTCATTGCGAGGCCAATGGTAGTTGAGAAGCCAGTGCGGTACAAGGCCGAAGCAATCCAGCTAACCAGTTACCATTTATGTTGTTTATTTCCTTACAAGCCTAATATAACAGGAGGAATACCATGAAATTTAACCTGCTTCATCCCGCAGACCAAATTGTGGCCATAATGTCCCGCATATACGACAGCGGCCTTACAACCACATCCGGCGGCAACCTCTCCATCCTTGATGACAACGGAGATATCTGGATATCGCCGGGCGGCATTGACAAAGGCACTTTGACGCGCAGTGATATTTGCTGCGTAAAGCCTGACGGAAAGATCGTCGGCCCTCATAAGCCTTCGGTAGAGCTGCCCTTTCATGCCTCTATATACAAAAAACGCTCGGACATCAGGGCCGTGTTGCACGCCCATCCGCCAAAGCTGGTTGCCTTCTCCGTAATACGCCGCCTGCCGGAGCTTAACCTGACGTCAAACTCTCGCCGTACATGCGGCAGCATTGCAATAGCCCCCTACGCGCTGCCCGGCTCTGCCGAGCTTGGCGAAAAGATAGCGGCAGAATTTGTAAAAGGCTATAATATCGTTGTCCTTGAAAATCACGGTCTGGTCATCGGCAGTGATAATCTCTTTGACTGCTTTATGAAATTTGAAACCCTGGAAGCCACGGCGAAATTGCAGATAAACGCAAGCAAGCTGGGTGCCCTAAAGATGTTTGAAGATAGCGAGCTAAACCTGGCTTCTATACGAGACCATATGACGATGGATGATTTTATTGTCGGCAGGCATAGCTCTGAGGAATGCGCCGCAAGGCGTGATATGGCAACATTGATAAAGCGCTCGTATAGACAGGGGCTGTTTGGCAGCACCCGGGGCACATATTCTGTACGCCTTTCCGATGGCAGCTTCTTGATAACACCATTTGGTGTAGACCGTGCGTATATGACGGAAAGCGACCTTGTGCTGATTAAAAACGGCATGAAAGAATATGGAAAGATACCGTCACGCTCTGTAAGGCTGCATAAGCTGATTTACGAAAAGCATCCAAATATACATTCCGTTCTTGGGGCAGAGCCGCCCCACGCCATGGCCTTCGCCGTAACGGATGCCGTTTTCGACCCACGCACCATCCCCGAAAGCTACATCCTTCTGCGCAATATACAAAAGGTTAGCTTTTCGTCTGTGTTTGTTGACATTGAAAATGTGGTTGATATGTTTTCCGAAAGGACGCCTGTGCTGATATGCGAAAACAACCAAATTTTAGCAACAGGCAGCTCTTTGCTTGATGCTTTTGATAGGCTGGAAGTTTGTGAAGCTACGGCCCATTCTATTATAGCCGCCAGGGATATTGGCGAGATGGTGCATATTTCGGATGAAGAGATAAAAGAGATAGACGATGCGTTTAATCTAAATTAAGAAAGGGTGGCAATTATCATGAATGTTTACGGATATGCAAAGGAAAGGTATGCCGCAATTGGCGTAGATGTTGAGGCGGCTTTGGAAGTTTTGGACAAAATTCCCATATCAATACATTGTTGGCAGGGGGATGATGTGCAGGGCTTTGAGGCCGAAGATGTTGTGCTGACAGGGGGCATACAGGCCACGGGAAACCATCCCGGGCGCGCCAGAAATGCCGACGAGCTTAGGGCACATATGAAAAAAGCCTTATCATACATCCCGGGGGCGGCAAAGGTTAATATCCACGCCATCTACGGGGATGTGAAGGGCGTAGAGCGCAATGCAATAGAGCCCCGGCACTTTCAAACATGGGTGGACTGGGCGAAGGAGCAAAATGTTGGGCTGGACTTTAACCCTACCCTATTTGCCCACGAAAAATCCTCGGATGGCCTAACACTTAGCCATCCAGACAAAGCCATCCGCGAATATTGGATAGAGCATTGCAAGCGCAGCCGCGATATTAGCGAATTTTTTGGCAGCCAGCTTGGGCAAGCCTCGGTTTGCAACGTATGGGTTGGGGATGGCTTCAAAGACATACCCGCCGACCGCCTTACGCCAAGGGCGCGGCTGAAAGAATCTCTTGACGAGATTTTTGCAAAGCCCCTAAGCCATAGCGTTGACGCCGTTGAAAGCAAGCTGTTTGGCATTGGCGTGGAAAGCTACACCGTAGGCAGCCATGAATTTTATATGGGCTATTCGATGGCAAACGGTCTGGCGCTATGTCTGGACGCGGGCCATTTTCACCCAACGGAAGTTATTTCCGAGAAGATTTCGGCCATCTCATTGTTTGTCAATCAAATTTTGCTGCATGTCTCCCGCCCTGTGCGCTGGGATTCTGACCATGTGGTGCTGCTGGATGACGAGCTTGTGGCCATAGCCCGCGAGGTTATCCGCCACGGCTTGCTTAGCCGCGTGCATATCGGGCTGGACTTCTTTGACGGCTCTATAGACCGTATTATGGCATGGGCCATAGGCACGCGCAATACGCGCAAAGCCCTGCTAATTGCCTTGCTAGAGCCCTACGGCCAATTGCAGCAAGCCGAATTTAATTTCGATTTCACGAAACGCCTGATGATGCTGGAAGAGCTAAAGATGCTGCCGTGGCAAGCGGTTTGGGAAGAATATTGCTTGCGCAAGGGCGTAACCGTTAGCTTGGTGTTTTAACAAGGATGTTCATTGCCCTACAAAACCCTTGAACATCTTGAACACCCTTCTATAAACGCCGGTATCATCGGCTTTAGAAGGATGCTCATGGGGTGTTCAATGAGCATCCTTGTCTGTGTAATAATTGTATGGATATGTATTGCTGGATTGCTAATTGGATGTCCACGACAGTTCAACCGTCATTGCGAGGACTACGGTGGTTGAATTATGGATACAGTACAAGTCCGAAGCAATCCAGATAGCCGATGTGTATAAATTTTGATATTGACGTAGGCTGGATTGCTTCGGCCCTGTACTACACTGGCTTTTCAACCACCATTGGCCTCGCAATGACAGTTGGACGTTGC
>WQVI01000108.1 GCA_009781625.1 Defluviitaleaceae bacterium
AGAACCTGTTTACTATCTCCATTCCGCCATATTTCCGGCTTATTTTCCACATGGCCGCGTTGCGCGCTCCTAGCAGATAGTCCTGTTATATGCCTTGGCGCTTTCGCTCTGCGAAAGTGGGCTTCGCCCAGTTTGCCAAAGGCAAACCGCTGGGTCGCGCGCGCCTTGCCCTGGGAAAAAACCCTCGAAAATATGACGAAAGCGAGATAGTAAACAGGTTCTTGGAAAGTGATGACATAATTATAAGCTTGATTTTTTACCGATAAGCCTTGTGCCCCAGTCATCATTTGCAATTGTAATAGCCGCGTGTATGCGTGTATACATCAGCGACAGCCCGTAAGCAAAGAAGTACATGGGTGCCAGCAAAAACCGGGCGGGCTTATATAAGAGGTAAAAGCCATTTTGCATATACATTATGATGATATAGTAGGTGACGATATCCACTGCATCTATACAAAGGCCCCTGGCTACCACTGAAATTAGGAAGATAACCTTAGCGATAAGCCAAAAATAGGCCTCGCCAAACACCCAAAACGAATACAGCAAATTTCTTGGAAATGAATCAAGCAGAGACCTTAGGCCTATTACATATGTTGCCCGCTGCCACCTTCTGCGCTGAGACTGGAATTTGCGCCAGGTGCTTGGGGCTTCCGTTTCGCAATATGCCGTACTTTGGTAGCGCGTTTTTCCGCCGGATAGCTTGGAAAAGGCCGTCAGCGTGCGGTCATCCCCTGCCGAAACGTTTATGCCAAGCAGGGAATAGTTTCTAAATGCATCCAAATGCCGCAAAATGAAGTCCTTTTTATGTACGCTAAACGCACCACTGCAAATTGCCACATCGCCGGTTACAGATTGTGCAGCACGTCCCAATTGAAACGCGCCGTAATATGAGATAGATTGCAGCCTTGTAAGGAAATTTTCTTCTTTGTTTAGGATGCCGATATTGCCCACGCAAGAAGTTGTCTTGCCATCCTCAAAAGGGCGCAAAAGCTCTATTAGCGCATTGGGCAAAATTTCGCTGTCAGAATCCAGCAGAAAAAGATAATCCCCATCTGCCATCATAAAGCCGTCAATCAGCACATCGCGCTTGCCGCGGTTTTCTTCAAAGCGAACAATTTTAAATTTAGGCACGCCCAAGCCACCCTCATGAGCCTCAGCAAAGGATTTTGCCACCTCGTAGGCCAAAGGGCTTGCGCTTCCGTCATCCATAAACAAAATTTCGTACACGGGATAGTCCAGTGCCAAAATATTTTCAAATATTGATACGACAGAGGAAGGGTTTTCGTTGTAGCAGGCGATGACAACCGACACCTTATAATCCTTCGTTAGCTTTCTTTTGCATGGAAGATATAAAAGCGCGAAAAATTCTTTGATAATAAGATAAACAAGCATTATACCGCCTAGCAAATACCATTGTTCTGACCTTTCGGTAAAACGCCAAATTGCGAAAATACATATTGCGATAAACAGCACCGAAGCAATTTTTCCAAGCGGTGTAAAAGGACGGTCTAATTTCTTAACCTCGTTTTTATCTATTGTTGCAGCATTTTTGCGATATTTTTCATATAATTTATCCTCTTCGGCAACATTAAAAGACATAATAAAAAATCCCCCTGTTAAGTTAATATCCCTTAGAACCTGTTTACTATCTCGCTTTCGATGCATTTTCGAGCGCTTTTTCCCAGGGCAAGGTGCGCGCGACGACGCATATAACAAAAATATCTGCTAGGAGCGCGCAACGCGGCCATGGGAAAATAAGCCGAAAAGGCGTCGGAATGGAGATAGTAAACAGGTTCTTATATAATGTCAACATCTAAGCAGCAAATATGATATATAATTTTTAACAGCATGATGGTTTGTCGAATTTTGAGAGAAAATAGTATCAATTACCTATTGCAATTGAATTGCAATTAAGATATAATATCAATTACAACACAATTACGTTTTACGAAAGGAGAAACATTATGAAATTACACAGCTTTTTAAACGAGAGAATTGCAGACCTTGGGGTGATGTATTTCAAGCTGCACCGTTATCATTGGTATGTGGAAGGCCCACATTTTTACGGCCTGCATGAAAAGTACGAAGAGCTTTATGACGAGGCAACAGAGATTTTTGACGAATTTGCTGAAAGGCTTTTAGCCATTGGCGGCGCGCCAGCATCCACAATGAAAGAATATTTGGCATTGTCCAAAATTTCTGAAGAGGGCAAAGAAGTTACGCCGGAAGCCATCTTCGAGACACTTATCAAGGACTATTCTTACATGGCTTCCGCCCTTAAAGAAGGCATAGAGCTGGCCGAAGGCGAAAGAGACATGGCCACGGCCGATATGTTTGTTGAAACTGTTAGCACATTTGAAAAGCATCTTTGGATGTTTAAGCAATCCCTTAAAGGATAAGGCCATGGGCCAACGAAATACGATACAGCGCACAATTGTGCTTGAAACCCTGATGCGGATGAAAAGCCACCCAACCATCGAAGAACTTTACGCCGAAATTTATAAAGACCATCCCGCCATTAGCAAAACCACGGTATATCGCAATTTACGTGTGCTGGAAGAAAACGGCGCGGTGCGGCGGCTTTCGCTGCCTGATGGGCCGGATAGGTACGAAGGGCAGCCAAAGCCGCATTACCACTTTAAATGCAGCACGTGCGGAAGCGTTTTTGACATTGACATGCCCACGATTGGCGATATTGATGCCAGCGTGGAAAGCAAATATGGATTTGAAGTGAAAGACCATGACCTTGTGTTTCATGGGAAGTGCAGCGATTGTAAATTGCTATAACTTGCAAGCCTTACCGACCAAACCAAAAAGCCCCCAAAGGGGCTTTTTGGTTATATTAAGTTAGCAGGGTGAAGAGCCTCCAAGTAACAAATATTGACTCTTGGCGGGTAAATGTGCCATGCGGAGTGAAAAGATTCTGCCCTGTACCGCTCATAATACCAGCCGCCTGCACTTGGCCTACACTATCCCTGGCCCACGCTGAAATTCTATCCGTATCTCCAAACGTTGGTGCTGCTTCTGGTAGCGGTTCGCCAATAGCGTACATTAAGCGCGATATTATTACTGCTGCTTGCTCACGGCTGAAAGGTATGTTCGGAGAAAAGTTTCCGCCGCCTGTTCCTGTTACTATTCCCAAATAAGCCGCTTTTTCCACGTTAGGGTCAACCGTGTCAGCA
>WQVI01000109.1 GCA_009781625.1 Defluviitaleaceae bacterium
ATAAATATGCTGCCCACCACATGCCATGTGTATTTTGGCGAGGTATGTGGCGCAAGTGCTAATGGACGCTACGCCGGAGTGCCGCTGTCCGAAGGCATTTCGCCTACACAAGGGGCTGATGTAAACGGCCCAACGGCAGCACTTTTGTCCGCCGCCAAAATGGACCATCTGCGCACAGGCGGCACCTTGATGAATATGAAGTTTACGCCTTCCACAGTTGCTGACGACAAGGGGCTGGAAGCCATGGCGGGCCTTGTACGAGGCTATTTTGCAATGGACGGGCATCATATCCAATTTAATGTGGTGGACCGTGCCACGCTAATTGCCGCCCAGCAAAAACCCGAGGACTATAAAGATTTAATCGTCCGCGTGGCGGGATATTCTGACCATTTTAGAAATTTGAGCAAGGCATTGCAGGATGAAATTATTGAAAGAACAGAGCAAATTACTTAATTAAGGAGGTTGACATGAACAGCACATTTTACACAGAAAATCGACGCGGATTGTACGCCAGGCTGGAAGAGGGCGCAATTGCCGTTGTACACAGCGGTGCAGCCCCAAGAAAAACCAATGACGAATACTATCCATTTTTCGCCGACCGTAATTTTATGTATCTTACCGGAGTGGACCAAAGCGATGCCATGTTGATGGGCTTTGGCGGAGATGATAGCCGTGATACGTTGTTTTTGCCGCCACCTGATGTAATGTGGGAGCGTTGGAATGGTGAGCGTGTGAAGGCCGATACAGCAACGGAAATATCAGGCATTGAGGACATAAAATATTCTCAGGACTTCACAACCCAATTTAGTCGCGCACTTGGTTCGGGTCAATATGACACGGTGTATTTACCGCTTTTTAAATATACGCCCGACGAACCCGACGGCCCATCGTACCACCTTGCGCGCTACATACGCGACCGCTACCCCCATATCATCATAAAGGATTTGATGCCCCATCTAAAGGCTCTGCGTCTCATCAAGAAGCCCTGCGAAATTGAAGCCATGCGCAAGGCCGAAGAGCTTACGCGCGAAGGCATTTTGGCCATGATGAGGGCCGCAAGGTCAGGCATTACAGAGCTTGAACTTAGGGCAGAATATCTGTATGCCCTGATGAAGCGCGGCGCGGCAACGCCATCGTGTCCGCCTATAATTTCAGCAGGTAAGAACAATTTTTGCATACATTATCACGACCATAAAGGCATTGCCAATGACGGTGACTTGGTTTTAAACGACGTTGGCGCGCCTTATAACAATATCGTAACTGACGTATCCCGTGCATGGCCGGTAAGCGGCCGCTTTAACGAGCGTCAGCGCCTGCTGTATCAATGCGCCTACGATACATCAAACCACATATTTGGCCTGATAAAGCCCGGTATGCCCATGGGCGATGTGGACGCCATAATACGCCGCTATAATTACGAGCGACTGCGCGACATTGGCCTTTGCAAATCCTGGGATGACATTGGCACATATATGTGGCATGGCGGCGCACATCATGTGGGCTTTGATGTGCACGACGTTGTTGGCATAACGCCCGAAGCCCCCATTGCAGAGGGCATGGTGTTTTGTGTTGATATCGGTATCTATGTGGAAGAATGGGGCATCGGCTTTAGACTTGAGGACAATTGCCTGGTAACCGAAAATGGCTGTGAAAACCTCTCGAAAGATATTCCTAGCAGCATTGAAGACATTGAGGCCGTGATGAATTGATAGAGCAATGAGGCCTAGAGCAGCCAATTAATTGTGATTGGCTGCTCCTTGGTTTCAGGGTCTTTCTCGCCTATGTATATCGTGTCGATAAAGTCGTTGACAATTTCGTGGGTTAAGGTATCCATTTCTTTATACTTTTCCAGCAGCAAGCCGATGTCTTCATGGGCATTTTGGCGCGTGTCCGTCAAAAGCAATTCCCTTTTAAGATGTTCTTTCTTGGCAATGTGACGCCGCCTTTCATTTTCAAAAACCTCTTTGAAGCTTAAAAAATCCTCTTCCGAAATTATGCCATTCAACTTATCAACATAGGCCGTTGCTGTATTTTTTCGGACGGCCTCAATTTTTGATTCAACTTCCATAAGCTGTTTTTCAATTTTCGTGGGTATATTGCCTTCCTTGTCAATTAGAAGCAAGGCATCGCCTATGATGCCGCCAGCATTATCGACATCCATAACGCTATGGATAAGCCCTCTCATTTTATAAGCAACGGCGCGCTCAACTTTATCCTGGCTTACACAATGAGGCGTGCAATCCCTTCTTTTCGTCATCGCCGAAAGCTTGCACCTTAAATAATAGGTCTTGCCGTCTCTAGAGGTGCCGCTGCGCTGCATTGTAGAGCCACAGTCAGCACACAACAGCTTTCCCGCCAAAGGATGCGGCTTCTTATTGGGGCCATGGCCATGCCTTCTGCGTTTGCGTCCCATCAGCTGTTGAACCTTATAAAACGTATCATCATCAATTATAGGCGCGTGATTATCCTTAACAACCACCCATTCGCTTTCGGGGGCGATGGCCACCTTCTTGCTTTTATAGCTAACCTTTCGCTCTCTGCCCTGAATCAAAGTCCCTATGTAAACCTCATTTCTAAGAATTCTGCCGACAGAATTTGCAGACCACGCACCATATTTTGTGCTGTAGGTTCCACTGTTAGGATTTACAAAATTTAGTCCGCTATTTTTTTATTTTGGCTTGGTGTTGGCACACCCCTTTCGCTAAGAATATGGGCGATGCTATGGGTGCCATTGCCTTCCAGATACAAAGAAAATATTTCTTTCACGATATGCTCAACCTCTTCGTCAATAACCAGCTTGTGCCTATCCTGCGGGCATTTCATGTAGCCATAGCACGCAAAAGCCCCAATAAACTGCCCTGCTTCCATCTTTTTCCTAAAGACCGTCTTGATATTCTCCGACAAATCCTCGCTGTACCACTCGTTTATCAGCCCATATATCTGCCTGGCTTTCTTATTGCCCTTTGTATTGGTATCCACGCCGTCGGTTAGGCTTATAAAGCGTATACCCCACTCCGCAAAATAGCCATGGATATATCTTTCCACCATCCCCATATCCCTCGTAAAACGGGATTGGCTTTTGCAAATAATTGTGTTAAACAGGCCGGATGCGGCATCTTTTATCAT
>WQVI01000110.1 GCA_009781625.1 Defluviitaleaceae bacterium
AACTTCTTAGATCCAGACAGCCCATTTGCTAACCCACTTGTACGTCGTGCTGTTAACTATGCTATCGACGTAGAAGGCATCATCGAAGCCGTATTTGAAGGCGTTGGCCGTCCACTTCAAGGTGTGCCATTGTCTGATGTAAACCGCGACTTCACTCCTGGCCTTGTTCAACCAATGCCTTTCGACCTCAACAGAGCTCGTGAGCTTATGGCTGAAGCCGGCTATGCTGATGGCTTTGATGCAACAATCTGGTACAACATTCCTAACCAACCTCGTGCAACAATCGGCGAGATGGTTGCTGCTTCTCTTCGCCAAATCGGCATCAACGTTGAAGTAGAAGGCTTTGAATGGGAAACTTACCTTGACATGACAGGCAACTTTGAGCATGACATGTTTATCCTTGGTTGGGTTTCGGTTGTTGGTGACCTTGACTATGCCCTTTTCCCACTTTTCCATTCTTCTAACTTAGGCTCTCCTGGTAACCGTTTTGGCCTTCAAAGTGCAGAGCTTGATGACCTTCTTGAAAGAGCCCGCGTTGAACTTGACGGCGCAGAGCGCGTAAGATTGTTCCAAGAAGCCATGGTTCTTTTGGATGAATATCTTCCAATGGCACTTCTTAACCAAGGCGAAACTATGGTACACGCGCACAACAGTGTTGGCGGATTTATCATCAATCCAGGCGGACACCACAACTTTGCAAGAGTATATTTGACTGAGTAATATCTTAATAAAATCAACACCTAATTTAAGACGCGGACTTTACGTTTCCGACTTAAAGTGAAATGTGGGGGCGACGGTTGTCGCCCCCTATTTTTTAAATATGATAAGAACGTTATTCGTTTAAATATAACAGAAAGAGGGTGAAATTGTGCATAAGTACATCTTCAAAAGACTGTTGATGATGGTGCCTGTTTTATTGGGCGTTATTATCGTCATTTTTACGCTTACGTATTTTATGCCCGCATGTCCGGCGACACGACAGCTTGGCGACGCAGCAACACCGGATCTTATTGAGGCATTAAGAGAAGAGATGGGCCTTAATGACCCATACATTGTGCAACTTGGCAATTTTGTGTGGAATCTTGTGCGCCTTGACTTTGGCGATAGTTTACATACAGGCCGTCCGGTGCTTGAAGAGATTTCAGCACGTTTTCCCAATACCATACAACTGGCCTCGATGGGCGTTGTCCTGGGGCTTATTATAGGCATACCTTTGGGTATTGTTTCCGCTGTAAAACAATATACAGTTTTTGACAGCGGCGCTACTTTCTTTGGCCTTTTGGGTGCGTCCATCCCTAACTTCTGGCTGGGTATGATGCTTATTCTTTTGTTTGCATCGCCCGGCTTAAACTGGTTGCCCGCATCGGGCTTTGATTCTTGGCAGCAGATGATATTGCCTGTTATCACAATAGGCACAGGTTCTGCCGCCACAATCATGAGGATGACACGAAGCAGTATGCTTGAAAACATCCGCCAGGACTATGTGCGTACAGCACGCGCAAAAGGGCAGGTAGAGCGCGTTGTTATCTTCCGCCATGCGCTTAAAAACGCGCTTATCCCGGTTGTCACCGTTGCTGGCCTTCAATTTGGCTTCCTGCTTGGCGGCGCCGTGTTGACAGAAACAATTTACACCATACCGGGCCTTGGCCGTTATATGGTTGACTCTATCAACAGGGTGGACATAACCGTTATCCTAAGCGGCGTGTTGTTTATCGCATTGATATTCAGCTTTGTTAACCTTGGCGTTGACTTGCTTTACGCGTTTATTGACCCACGCATTAAATCACAATACAAATAGAAGGGAGGCCAACTGATGTCTAAAGAAGTTACACAAAAACCGAAAAAAGAAAAGAAGTATAGCCAGTTTCGTGAAGTGTGGAAGCGTTTTAAACGTAATCCCATCGCGATGACAGGGCTTGTTATCATCCTTTTAGTGGCCCTCTTGCCTATTTTTGCGGATGTTATTGCGCCCGGCGACGAATGGAGCCCGGGTTATGACATCCAAAACTGGAGAGTCAGATTTGAAATGCCTTCATGGGAAGTTAACGAAGAAACAGGCATAAGGCATATTTTTGGCACAGACAACCTTGGCCGCGACATTTTTGGGCGCATAGCCCATGGCTCGCGCACAACACTGATGGTTGGTTTTATCGTAGTTGGTATATCGATGACGCTGGGGGTCTTTTTAGGCTCTATATCCGGCTTTTACGGCCACATTTATGACAACGTCATCATGCGTTTTATTGACATCATCCTTGCCGTGCCAAACATCTTGATGGCACTTGCGCTTGGTTCTGTTTTGGGGGCGGGGCTGCACACGGTAATGATTGCCGTTGGTGTAGGTGCCATACCGGGCTTTGCGCGAATAACGCGCGCACAAATTCTGTCACTTCGTGACCAAGAATTTGTCGAAGCCGCGCGTTCTATCGGCGCAAGAGATTTCCGCCTTATCGGCAGACATATCCTGCCAAACTGTATGGCTCCTATCATCATTGAGGCGACAATGGGCCTTGCGGGTGCTATCATCGCCGCCGCCGCGCTTAGCTTCCTTGGTCTTGGCCTTCAAGTGCCGGCACCTGAGTGGGGAGCGATGCTTTCACTTGGACGCGACTTTATGCTTGACGGCCAATGGCACATGACGCTCTTCCCGGGTCTTTTCATTGCTTTGATGGTTTTTGCCTTAAACATGATGGGCGATGGCTTGCGCGATGCTTTTGACCCAAGACTTAGAACCGCAAGTATATCCAAAAAAGCATTCCTCAAAAAGACAGAACAAATGCGTCGTGACATTCAAAGCGCCGCAGCAGGGAGGGAGCAATAATGGCAGAACGCGAAAAACTTCTTGAAGTAAAGGATATTTCGGTACAATTTTTGCTGGAAGAGGGCACTGTCCGTGCCGTAAACGACCTTAGCTTTTCGCTTAACACCGAGGAAACCATCGGCA
>WQVI01000111.1 GCA_009781625.1 Defluviitaleaceae bacterium
AATTGACATTGATGGTCTGCAAGCCGAATTTACGACGATTGCAGACGCATTGCCATCAAAAGACGATGACCCCAAAACGCTTATTGCCCTTTACCCGCTGTGCGACAGCAATGAAATTGTAAAAGAGCGGCAAAACGGCGTGGTGGGCGCGTCTGTTTTCGGCAATGTGATAATAAATATCAATCCCCTGGCGGATGATTGGGAAAAGTGGATACCTTTTGTGTTTGCACACGAGTATCATCATAATATCTGGGGGCACAATTGGTTTGTTTTGCGCGGCGGCGAAGGCATTGAGGGCACGCTTTTGGAAGCCATGATTGCCGAAGGGCAGGCCGATTTGTTTGCGGCAAGCCTGTTTCCGGATTTGATTCCTGCGTGGAACAGGCCCTTTGATGCCGAAACAGAAAGGGTGCTTTGGGGGCGGATTAAACCTGTCCTTTTTAGCACGGACCCTAAAATACATGCTGCGTACATGTTTGGGGCCGAAAGCGCGGGGTTGCCATGGTGCATGGGATATTCTTTCGGGCAAGCTATTGTGAAGGATTTTATGGAAAGACATCCCGTGGTATCATTTTTAGGGCTGCTGGATGTTTCTGCCAGAGAGATTTTTGGAGGAGGAAAATATGGTAAAATTTAATAATGACTGGGATGACTATGTGGCCCAAGAGCGTCAAAAGCCGTATTATCAAGCGTTGCGGCAGTTTTTAAAGCAAGAATATTTTACAAAAACTGTCTATCCGCCTATGGACGAGATATTTAGCGCCTTGCGCTATACTTCCTATGAAGGCACCAAGGTTGTTATCCTAGGACAAGACCCCTACATAAACCCCGGCGAAGCCCATGGCATGGCCTTTTCCGTGGGCCTGTCGGCAAAAATACCGCCGTCTTTGCGCAATATTTTTATAGAGCTTAATAACGATATGGGCTGTGAAATACCAAATAATGGCTACCTGCTGCCTTGGGCAAAGCAGGGCGTTTTGCTGCTTAACACGGTGCTGACGGTGCAGGCCGGGCGTTCTAAATCTCATGCCGGCAAGGGCTGGGAAGAATTTACGGACAGTATCATACAAAGGCTTAGCCAGCGGGAAAAGCCCGTGGTTTTCATGCTTTGGGGCAGGGCGGCCCAGCAAAAAGCGGCCCTCATTGATGTTAATCGTCACAAAGTGCTTACGGCGGCGCATCCAAGTCCCCTTGCGGGGGGCAAGTTTTTTGGCTGCAAGCATTTTTCTGAGGCAAATGCCTTTTTGGCGGCCCAGGGCGATGAAGAAATAAATTGGCAGATATAATAATCCAGCTATATGTTAATCCCTAATAAATGGAATAAAAAATAGCAAAAATGGCCATGCTTTTTTATGAAAGATATATTGTAAAGGGGCGAGGCCATGGAATTATATGACAGCAAGCGGAAAGTTGTCCTTGTGCGAGGCGACAAAAGCAAATTTTACGAGCAAGCCATCTTCATTTTACGCCCAGAGGCCACGGAGAGGCAAATTGACTTTGTTAAAGAAGCCGAAAAAATTATCAATGCGTCGTATAAACCGCCGGCGACGGCCCCTTTGGCGATGCAGGGCCAAAAGAGGCCAAAGCGCGGCCTGCGCGGCAATATCGCGCTAAATATCGCCCTGTTAGCCGCAGGAGCCGCCATCTTGGCTATGCTTATCCTCAATCTTCTATAAAATCAGCACCCTCAAAGGGATTATCCTTGAGGGTGTTTTGATGTCCGCGGCCTTTTCCATGAAGGGGGAAATTTCGTGTGGAATTTCGACATGGGATGCGGTATACTGATATAGACTATACTGGGCTGGGAGAGATGCATATGTCAAAAACAGGACAAAAAAGAGAAGGCAGGCGCTATTTTGGAGATTTGCCAAAATGGTCGCGACTTTTAATTATTATTGCATCTGTTGGCTTGATTGTCGGCGTTTCAATTGAAGCTGTGTGGGAAGTGCATCTCAACAACTATAGCTATGAAAACTGGGAGCGAACCACAGGCACTGTTGTTTATGTTCAAATGATACATCGGAGAATTGGCCCGTATGGTGCTGAGCGTCGTAGCGATAGGCTTACTGTAGAGATTGAAGTAAACGGAGAGGTTTTTTCTAGCAGAAACTTTGAAGCAAACCTTGGCAGCTTTAGGCGGGGAGCTGAAATTGCGGTTCGCTATGACCCGGGCAACCCAAACGCAATGGTGAGGGATTGGCCCCCCAGGCCCATTATTGATGCTTTTATGATACCTGGCATCCTCACGGCAGTCATCTTTTTGGCATTAATTAGCAATTTTAGGATAATCCCGCCGCGCAAAAGAACCTTTTCATTAGAAACAAATTTAAGGAAATATTTAAATGAGGAATTAAATGTCCAGCTGTTTGAAGAAATTATAAGCCGCCCGGATTTATGGGATTTTATGGTTTTAGAACCTGACAGGCCTATAAAAGACAGCATCTTTATACAAGCAAGCTATCCCCAAGCAACTTCGTGGCCGCCCGAATTTATTTTGGAAATAAGCTTTAGCAACAAGAAAACGGGAACCAAGCTGTATCGTTTGGCCACTGTGGATAAAAATATTGTATTAAAACATATTATTGATTATTGGCAGAAGCAGGAAATTCCTGATGTTTCTTTGTGGGAAGATGTGTCTTATATCCTCTAACTTACGGCCTGTTCTCGCTATATTTATAGTCATTAAGTCTGTATCGAAATTACTAATACGTCTGTTGCTTCGGACTTGTGCTGTATCATAATTCAGCTGTCGTAGTCCTCGCAATGACAATTGAGCTGTCACGGACATCCTTGATAGCAACGTAACGTCCAACTGTCATTGCGAGGCCAATGGTAGTTGAGAAGCCAGTGTAGTACAGGGCCGAAGCAATCCAGCTTACGTCAACATCAAAATTTATACACATCGGCTATCTGGATTGCTTCGGACTTGTGCTACGTCATAAT
>WQVI01000112.1 GCA_009781625.1 Defluviitaleaceae bacterium
AGTGCGCCGTGTAGTACATATGTCGTAGGGGCGGCTTGTAGCCGCCCGCATATGCAGTGACATAATACATTGAATAGGTGGTACGTCTGTAGGATAAACGGGCGGCTATAAGCCGCCCCTACAAACAGTGCCGAAGCAATCCATATCCTATCTATTTGCAAATGGTGATTAATATGAAATTTCCCAAAATTTTTAATACAATATACGCAATAGGGGCACTTGCATTTGCGGCCTTGCTTTTTGTGGCGTGCGGCAGCCCAATTCCTGAAGATTCAACTGCCGAGGACATCAGGCGCAGCCTGATGGCAGACGACGAAATCCTAAGAGATATTGGGGTGGCCTTGGGTGCCCCTGTTAAACTGCCTGAAGACTTTGATATGGCCATTATGTCTTGGCGCGGCGTGGTAGTTGAGATAGCCCTCGCTGACAGAAATTCTTTTCTGCACTTTGACAGCGGCTACTTTGCTTTTGTGAGGGAAACATCTGAGATGGGTTGGACCTTGCTTGCTATCAGCGATTGGGCCGGCAATATTTTGTATGTGCCGCAGCCTTTTGCGCCACGGGGCGCATCCCAGGTCATTAACAATGGCGAGGCCCTCACCATGCGCATTTATAGCTATGAGCCCCAAAGGCCCGGCTATGGTGAAGACCTTATTTACAGAGAAATTGAAATTTGCGGCGAAAATTGGTCACGGGAAGTTATTGACCTTATGCATGAACACAGCGTTTTCAGCATAGTGGACTTGTGGCTTGAAGACAATAGGCTTGTTGTGGAGCTTTCGCCTATACACATAATTAACACATTTTATGATACCCTCTATAATATCGGGGTTTGGACGGGAATATTGTTTAACAGCCTGGCCAGCCTGCCCGATGTGGAAGAAATTGAAATTATAGCCCGAGGCGATAGGGGGCTGTATGTGGTTGGAGACGGATGGATAAGGTCGGATGGATTAAGGTAAATTTATGAAGCTTTCCAAAATTTTTAATTCAATGTATGTAAAATGGACGCTTACTTTTGTGGCTTTGCTTTTTGCGGCCCTAGCCATGACGGCGGCCTTTTCTTTTCAAACCATAATTTTAGAAGTGTCCGAGATATTGGAAGACAAGCTGACGCGCAAGGCGGCGCTTATAATCGACATGCACGAAAGAGGCTATGAAATTACGGAAGATATCATGATGCAGCTTGGTGATGTGGATATGCAGCTTGTATTTTTATGTGAAGAAACCGACATCGCAAAACAGCCCTACGCCGGCCTTGTTTCTTTTGACATGATGCAGCGCGTCTCCCGAGGGGAAATTGTTGTGTCCCATCGCAGCCAGCCTTTCCATCGCGTGCCCTATGTGGTTTTCCAAATAGACGGCCAAACCGCCCTAATTTCGCCCATCTTGCCGCAAAACGAGCTTACGCTCTTTGTGGACGGCATTGCCCGCGCCATGGTGCTTAATATGGTGATATCCTCGGTGCTTGTGTCTGCTGCTTTGATAACAATCATCCAAAAAATACGCAAAGTTACGGCCGCCACCCGCGAGGTGGCCAGCGGCAATTTTAATGTAGAGCTTTTCACCCGCAATGATGACGAAATTGGCGAGCTTATGCGCAATTTTAACGCCATGACGAGAGAACTGCGCCAAAGCGAATATTTGAAAAAGGACTTTGTATCCACTGTGTCTCACGAATTTAAGACGCCCATCACCGCCATAGAGGGTTTTGCGCGGCTTTTGCAAAGCGACAACCTAACGCCGGAGCAATATGACGAATATACGGAGATTATTATAAAGGAGACGGCGCGCCTGGGCGGCCTTTCCACCAACCTTTTGCGCCTGTCCGTGCTGGATAACAGCGATTTTGTGCCAGACGCCGCCCCATTTTATCTGGACGAGCAAATACGCGGCACCATTTTGCTGCTGGAGCGCACCTGGGAAGAAAAAAACATCACCTTTGATATCGACATGGAAGAGATGCGCTACAACGGCAATGAAGAGCTGCTATCCCATGTGTGGATAAACATCTTGCAAAATGCCATAAAGTTTTCGCCCCAAGGCGGCACCATCGGCGTGAAAATGGGCAATGCAGGCGGCTTTGTAAAGGTGGAGATTACGGACACAGGGCCCGGCATAGCACCGCAGCATCGCGACAAAATATTTACGCGCTTTTACAAAGCGGGCAAGGTGGGCACCGAAGGCAATGGCCTTGGCTTGCCTATAGCCAAGCGTATTGTACAGCTAAGCGGCGGGGAAATTGGGTTTACATCAAAGATGGGCAGCACTACTTTCTTTGTAAAGCTGCCTGTGCGGGGGTAATTATGAAAATAAAAAGGATGTCCATCTTTATTCTAGGGATTTGTATATTGTTAACAGCCTGCCAGCCGCCGCAAATGGCGGATGTTGAGGTGCCCCCGCAAATGGTCGAAGTGGACGAGCCACCCAACGAGGAACTTCCTGATGAACCCGAGGAAGATAGTTACGAAGAAGTTAATATTGGCGAAATGCTTATCCATTGGGATGACGGCACCATCCAATATGGCAGCAGAAATGAAGGCGACTTCCTTGTTCTTTACGAGATAAGCGGCAATGGCGCAGAAATGACGCAAATTGCGACTTTTCGGTCTTTTTATACCCCGTATGGGCTGCTTCCAAGGATAATGTCTTTTGACATACTTGATAGCTGGATAATTTTTACTTTAGGTGGATTTCTGGAAAGTGACCACCGTCTTGCTAATGTTTTTTTCCGAATGAAAAGGGGCGGGAGCGAACTTAGCGAGATATTTGTCTATTGGAATGACGGCATCATCCAATATGGCAGTCGGATTGGGGATGACGATAGCCGTGTTCTTTACGAGATAAGAGGCCAAGGAGCGGAA
>WQVI01000113.1 GCA_009781625.1 Defluviitaleaceae bacterium
AAGCAATCCAGCAACCTCAACATCAAAAACTATTGACACAATTTGTAGATTTATTGTATAATAAAATTGTAAAAAGGTGTGGCAATGTTTGCCAGCATCTTCATACAAAAATAAGGGCAATAAAAAACGCGGTTGTTCGGTCAATAGCCTAGAAACTAAACCCCGGACAACCGCCAAGAGGCCCTTACAAGCCTGAGAATACTATAACTCACTCAGGCTTATTTGTCAAGCAGTATTGCCGACAAGGGGCACAAGAAGGGTGGGTCATTTTTATGTCCGAAAACAAAAACTGTGTTAATGATGCATCTGACATAGATGTCGTAACCGAAAAATACTATCTATCTGCTATCAACTTCTTTATGGAAAGACGACCTATTTTGTATCAAAACATTAGGGCTATGGTAGAGGATATGTCGGAAGAGCAGCTTGCGGAAGAAAAGAGGAAGATAGCGGAATTGTTTGATAGAAAGCAGGCATAGGCCCTTCTAAAAAATTATGATTGACTTATGCCGAAAAATTACGTATACTAAATTGTGCAACAATAAAATTGTTATAAACTTTCGTGCTAGCCGGGGAAGTAGCGGCTCCCTGTACCTGCAATCCGCTATAGCAGGGGTGACGCCCATCCCGAGGCTTCCCTTTCTTCTTGTTGCGACATACAAGCGGTGTTGAGGGCCGAGTCTTGCGCAATAATGACCGATGAACCGTGTCAGGGCCTGACGGCAGCAGCGCTAAGTCGGCACCATTATGTGCCGCAAGGTCGCTTGGCCTGAGCTGGCTATATGAAGCAACCTGTGAGAAAGCGGTCGACGGTGGGCGCACGAATCCTTTAAAAATGTGTAGAGTGGCGAGAAAATAATGATAATGCAAAATCTTTAACCACGAAAAGCACGAAAAGCACGAAAAAACCACATCAGCACAGAGCATCTTTCGTGCTTTTCGTGCTTTTCGTGGTTATTAATTATTTTAGCTCCACTTTCAAAATAGGGATGTTTTTGAAATGAAAACAGGCTACACCCATGTGTACACTGGCGAAAATTGGAGAAGCCTTGATACGGCATTTGGCATGGCCGCAAGGGCCTGCGGTGCTGGTTTTTCTGTGTGCTTTTATAATTTTAGCGATAGCGCGGCACATTTTAACGCCTTCGCGCAACGTCTGCAAATTGACAGCTTTCAAGATATAGGCAATGCAACCCAGCACGACATGGCTATTTTATATAATTGCGATTTCTTAGACGCCGACGCCCTAAAGAATTTTTTGGCGCGCAAGCCGCAGCATCAGGAAGTTGTGCTTTGCGGCAAGGCCTTTGACGAAGAAATATTAGCTATGGCAGATTTAATTTCAAAAGTGGGGGCTCTCTAAATTATGAGTAAAAACCTGGACATGCACTTGTTATTGCAAAACTCTCGGGCATATGCCGAGGGTTTTCTAAGTGAAGGGGAGGTTTCAAGCTACATACCGCAGCTGGCGGCGCAAAACCCCACTCTTTTGGCCGTAAGTATAATAAGTCCCGACGGTGCGTATCACAACACAGGCAACCATGAGGAATTTTTTTCAATACAGTCCATTTCCAAGGTGATAAGCCTAATTTATGCTTTGATGACATTAGGCGAAAAAGCAGTTTTTAACAAAGTAGGCATGGAGCCTTCCGGCGACCCCTTCAACTGCTTTATCAAGCTGGAAACCGCGGGCGAAAAGCCCTTCAACCCCTTTATAAACGCGGGGGCCATCACCACAACATCCCTTTTGGCCAACAATATCACTTTTGACGAGCTTCTGGGCTTCACATGCAAAATCTTCGGCGACAATGTGGCCCCCTGCGAGACGGTTTTTGCCGAGGAAGTGGCGGCGGGCAAGCGAAACCGCTCTATGGCCTACCTTATGCAAAGCAAGGGTGTGCTGGGCGACGACGTTGAAAAATATCTGGACTATTATTTCCGTCTATGCGCGGTTTTGGTTAATACAAAGCACCTGGCCCATATGGGGGCGGTGCTGGCAAGCGGCGGAAAAAGCCCCACAAATGGCCAAGAAATTGTGCCCCCTCGCATCGTATCCATCGTCAAGGCCATTATGCTAACCTGCGGCATGTATGACGGCAGCGGAGAATTTGCCGTATCCATAGGCCTGCCCGCAAAATCCGGCATTGGCGGCGGCATCGTGGCCTGCGGCGGCGGCTATGGCATCGGCACTTTCGGCCCTGCGCTGGATGCAAAAGGCAACAGCGTGGGCGGCATAAGGATTTTGCGGCATCTTTCCGAGAAATTAGAACTTAACCTGTTTGCATAAAATTTATAATAGATCAAGTGCTTTTAATTTGTCCTTCAAATCCTCAAAGCCAACAACCCTATATGCATTCATGCCGGCGGCCACGCCGGCCTTTACATTTGCCTCATTATCGTCAAAAAAAGCAATTTCCTGGGGCGCGCAGCCAAGCCTATCAATTGCATATGTATAAACGTCAAGCTCTGGCTTCATTTTTCCCATCTCATACGACAAGAAAATATGTTGAAAGTATTTATCAATTGAAAGCCTCTCACGCAGGCTGTCCCATGATATTATAATGCACCTAAATCAACTATTCAAGTAGAAATTTGCATAGGTGGTGTGCAAAAATATGGTGGAATATTGCCGGAATATTTTGTGTAGAATTTCGACATGTGATATGATACAATTATTGGTGTGGTATTTTTGTTTTGTGCGTTGTCTGTACTTGTAGTGGGCGGCGTGACGATTTTATATTTTGCACGAGGGGGAAATCTAATGAAAATAGTCATAATTACCAAAAATAAAAAAGATTTTTTAGACCTATTACTCTTAGCTGATCAAGAGTATATGATTGATAAATATTTAGACAG
>WQVI01000114.1 GCA_009781625.1 Defluviitaleaceae bacterium
CCTTCGTTGCGTGGAAGGGATTTATCCTCATTTAGGCAAAAAAAAACGACTAACCATGGGATTGCTCCCATGATTAGCCGCTGTATCATTCCATCAATATCGCCATTACCGCCTTTTGCGCATGCAACCGATTTTCTGCTTCATCAAATATTACATTAGCGTGGGCTTCAAATACATCTGCTGTAATTTCCTCCCCACGGTGGGCCGGTAGGCAGTGGAGCACAATAGCACCTGGGTTTGCAACAGCCAATAATTCAGCATTAATTTGATAATTGGCAAATACTTTCATACGCGCCACAGTCTCTGCTTCTTGGCCCATGCTTGCCCATACATCTGTAACAAGCACATCGGCGCCTTTTGCGGCATCATGTGGGCTTGTAACCAATTCAAATGCATCGCCATAGGCTTTGGCAAACTCCAGCACATCGGCGTGAGGCTCATGGCCCTTTGGCACTGCTACAGATACCTTCATACCAACTGTAAGGCACCCCACAACCAGGGAGTTGCAAACATTATTGCCGTCGCCTACATAGCAGAGCTTAAGCCCCGCCAGTTTGCCCTTATGTTCCCGGATGGTCATTAAATCGGCCAAAATTTGGCATGGGTGGTCATAGTCTGTAAGGCCGTTTATTACTGGGATACCCGACCACTTCGCAAGCTCTTCCACATCTGACTGGGCAAATGTACGAATCATGATGCCGTCTACATAGCGGCCCAGCACACGTGCGGTATCTTCTATTGGCTCGCCCCGGCCCATTTGCAGGTCCGATGCCGACAAAAAAAGCGCCTGCCCGCCTAATTGATACATGCCCGTTTCAAACGAGACACGTGTGCGGGTTGACGCTTTTTGGAATATCATAGCCAAAGTTTTGCCTTTAAGGGGCTCTTTGGGATTGCCAGCTTTTTGGGCGGCTTTCATGGAATCGGCCAAATCAAGAATCGCCAGGATATCTGACTTGGAAAGGTCTGACATTTTGGTTAAATGCTTTATCATGGCAACCTCCGTTGAAATGAGGGCGCTGCCCTCAAAGAAATGAGGGCGCTGCCCTCAAACTCCCGCCGCTGCGCGGGCTGGTCGTAAACGCAAAAAGCGCGTTTACTGCTCGCCCATGCAACCTGGGCAAAGCCCTTGCAGCTTCCTCACTTGCGCCCTAGGGGCGCGTTGTTGCGGGTGGGTGCTTCGCACCCTTCGCACCTTTGGCGCGTTGCAGTATACCTTTGCGTGTATCGCCTTAAACCAAATCATCAAAACCTGCGAGCGCTTTTAACCAAATCATCAAAACCTACGATCGCCTTACTAAAAGTATCAAAACCTATATCTACTTGGCAAAATAAGTGCTCAGGACATTATGCATAATTTTTAGACCTGCGTCAATATCTTTTTTTTCTATGGTCAGCGGTGGCAAAATGCGTAGTATGTCTGTGCCCGCTGTAAGGGCGGCAAGGCCCGCCTCCAGTAGCTTTGCGTTGATTTCGCCGGGTGCATGCCCCTGGATTTTTGCGCCTATCATTAGGCCGCGGCCGCGTATTTGGGCAATGCATGACGCGTTCATGGCTTGGATTTGCGTACGGATGTATTCGCCCATTTCGGTGACTTGGGGGAGTGCATCTTCCACAACATCTAGCACTGCAAGTGCCGCAGCCGCGCATATCGGGTTGCCGCCATAGGTGGTGGCGTGGTCGCCAGGCCCTAGGGTTGTGGCCAGCTTTTCGCCTACCATAAAACCACCCAGTGGCAGGCCGCCTGCTATTCCTTTGGCAAAGCTTAGTGCATCAGGCAAAATATTAAAATGCTGATAACCAAACCATTTGCCTGTGCGGCCAATGCCTGTTTGCACTTCGTCCATCAGTAGTAGCCAGTCGCTCTTCATGCATATTTCTGCTGCAGCACGCACATAGTCTGCGTCCAGGGGCATCACACCGCCTTCGCCTTGTATGGGTTCAAGCATAAGTGCGCAAACATCGTCCCCTTGGGCTTCCAGTGCCGCCAAATCCCCCGGGGCCACGTGCTTAAAGCCCGGTGTAAAGGGGAAGAAGTGCTGGTGAAACTTTTCCTGCCCTGTGGCCGCCAGGGTTGAAATGGTGCGCCCGTGGAAGGAGCCTTCCAATGTGATAATAGTAGCGCGGCCTTCGCCGTATTTGTCGCGGCTGTATTTGCGGGCGACTTTTATCAGACCCTCGTTGGCTTCTGCGCCAGAGTTTGAGAAGAACACGCCCCTCATACCATCGGCAAGTGCACATAGCCGCTGGGCTAATTTTGCACCGGGCTCGGTATAATATAAATTGGAAACATGGGCCAACTTGGCGGCTTGGTCGGCAATTGCCGCTACCCATGCCGGATGGGCGTGGCCGATGGAAGTGACACCAATGCCCGATGTGAAATCTATATATTCCTTGCCGTCTGCGTCCCATAGGCGGCAACCCTCTCCACGAACAAAGGCTATTGGGAATCGACCATAGGTTGGCAGGATGTGCTGATCAGATAGGTGTTTAAGCGATTGATTTGACATAAGCAGGCTCCTTTGGATTTTCCTAAGAGTGTAACATCCTGTATACTATATAACAAGAAAATTCCTGGAACATTTCCCCTACCCCGCCGTTACAATATAAAACCCGCGAAATTGCGAAAGCACGTGAGCGCAAAGCCCCACAACCGGGTGCGAAGCACCCGCCCGCAAAAACGCGCCGAAGGCGCAAATGAGGAAGCTTCGAGGGCTTTGCCCAGGTTGCATGGGCGAGCAGTAAACGCGCTTTTTGCGTTTACGACCAGCCCGCGAAGCGGCGGGAGTTTGAGGGC
>WQVI01000115.1 GCA_009781625.1 Defluviitaleaceae bacterium
CTTCGTGAAAAGCCGAATTCTTGTGCCAAGGCGTCAAATTGATCGGCCATTTTGGCATTAAAATCCTTTATTGTATCGTCAATAGGAAACATCCCCGATGCATCGCCCACGCCAATCACCCTTTGCCCCGTCAGCTTGTAATGCACATACCCGGCCAATGTGGTAAGCAGCCCAATATCGTTAACATGGGCCTCGCCGCCTGCAATGGCGCGATATAGATGGGCTATGCTCCATCGCTGCGGAATGTTAAAGCCAAAGGCGTCTGTAAGGCGGGTCGATGCCTCTTTGGTGATGGTATTGCGCCATGTGCGAAATTCTGTCAATTGTTCGCCGTTGTCGTCCAAAGGTAAATAACCATGCATCATGGCGGAAATGCCGATACAACCGATATCGGGAAAGGTTTGCGCATGTTTTGCGCCATAGTCCCCGATAAGATCGCTAAAGCATTCTCTTAGACCGAACCAAACATCGTCCATGCGATATGTCCACACACCGTTTTCAAGGCGGTTTTCCCAGTTGTATCCGCCAGATGCTAAGGCTTGGCCTGTGGCATCGGTAAGCACGGCCTTTATGCGGGTAGAGCCAAGCTCTATGCCTAGAAATGATTTCATTTTGATTCACCCCCTGCTAATTTTTCATACCCGTCATCACAATGCCCTCAACAAGGTATTTCTGCCCTACTATGTAAATTAGCACGCCAGGTATGATGGACAACACCGTTGCGGCCATTGCCAGCTGCCATATTGTGCCGTAAGAGCCATGGAACACCCGCAGGCCAAGGGCCATCGTGGCTAATTCGGACCTCTGCAAATATACTGTTTGATGCAGGATGTCGTTCCATACATTAAGGAAGATGAAGATAGCTACCACCATTATGGCGGGCTTTATGGATGGTACTATTATTTGCAGCAAGATGCGCATACGCCCTGCGCCATCTATCATGGCGGCTTCGTCCATCTCTCGCGGGATGGTCATTATAAATTGGCGCATGAGGAAGATGTTAAATGCGCCGCCGCCGAAGGCCCACGGTAGGATGAGGGGCCAGAAGGTGTTCATCATATCGAAAAAGCGTGTCCATACCACAAACAGAGGTATTAGCGTGACCATAGGCGGTAGCAGCATGGAAGCTATGCAAAGCGCAAACACAAAGCGTTTGCCACGAAAGCGCAGCCGCGCGAAAGAATAGCCACACATAACCGCCGTTGATGTACCCAGTATAACCGCAGGGACGGCTATTGTCAAGGTGTTACGCAAATATAGAAGATAATGAAAGTCCTGCAAGGCTTCCAGATAGTTTGAAAACAGCCAGCGGCTGGGAAGGATGGCCATGGTGCCTATCTCCGGACCTGTCATTAAAGACGAGCGCACAATCCACCATAGTGGAAACAGGGTTAGGGCCGCCAAGAAAATTAGTGCGCAAAAGCAGATGATTTTTACACTTCTTTCCTTCATCGCGGGTCACCCCCTTCATAAAACAGCCAGGATTTTGACGTGAGAAATAATATGGCTGTGAAGATGCCGATGAGGACGAAGAAAATGAAGGAAATTGCGCTGGCGCGGCCCATAAGGCCGTTTATGAAGCCCGTGCGGTACATGATAAATGTCATAAACAGGTAGCTTTCGTGGGCTGTGCCCGCCCCTGCCTGGCCGCCGCCTGTAAACAAAAGCGATGGCACAAGTATCTGCATATTTGCCACCAGCGAAATAAGCATGTTGTAAAAAATTATGGGCGTCATGCAAGGGATGGTGATGCGCCAAAAGCGTTGCCAAGAATTTGCCCCGTCAATTTCCGCCGCCTCTTGATACACCCGCGGCACATTGCCCAGCCCCGCCATGTTGATAACCACCAGGTTTCCGCTTGTCCATACAGCTATTATGGCCAAAGACGGTATGATGGTGGAATTGTTATGTAAAAAATGCGTCCTGTCGCCGCCAAAGGCCGCGATGATGTTGTTTATAATGCCGCCGCCGTCCAAAAGTAGCGACCAGCTAAGGAAGGTGGCCATGGCGGGGATGATGAAGGGCAGGTAGAAGATGGTGCGAAATGCCGCGCGGCCCGGCAGCTTGCGGTTAAGCAGCACCGCGATAAACATAGAATACACCATGCTAAGCCCCACGGACAAAAACGCGTACTGTATCGTTACACGGATGCTGGTCCAGAAGAAAAAGTCCTCTGTAAACAAAAATCTGTAGTTTGCAAAGCCTGCAAACACAGGGTCCCCCGGCACGCGCCATTCAAACAAGGATATGCCAAACACCGCCGCCAAGGGTAGATATGTTAAGAAAAGCAAGCCGCCAAAAGCCGGCAGCAAAAACAACTTTGCATCCCGCGCCTCTTGCCTATCCATGTTGCCAAGGCGGTGTTTGGTTGACTTTTTTGCCATTTGCATTGTGTTGTGCCCCCTTTCGTTTGTTGATTTTGTATTGTTGATTTTGCACGTTTTCTGGATTGCTTCAGCCTTGAATTGGGCTATAATTCAACTATAATTGACCTCGCAATAGACTTATAGCGAAATTGCCTATATGCCATCCGTAGGGGCGGCTTGTAGCCGCCCGTTAATGAAATGCCGCGAATGTCGTAGCGTATAGATGTCTTTCAATAAGCGGGCGGCTGTAAGCCGCCCCTACATTA